>NZ_JBSRTQ010000052.1:0-25792 GCF_055129145.1 Albimonas sp.
CCGGGCGGTGGCAAGGGGGGCCGCGCGACGGCCGGCGCGCCGGTGGGAGCGGCAGGCCCGCGCGGCGGTCGGACCGGGGCCGCCGGTGGCGACGGGGCGGGTTCGGGCGGTCCGGCGAGGCGGCTGCCGCATCCAGGTTCGGACGGTTCCGTCCCGCCCGGACGCCCAGTCCGAGGCGAGAGGCCCCGTCCGACCCCGATCTGTCCGCGCCGGGCGCCTTTGCACGGACATTCTCTCCGTCCGTCCGTCCGTCCTCTTCGTCGCGACGTTCTCCGCCGCCCCGACGCCTCGGCCCGCTCGCCGTCCTGATCCGCAGGACGCGACGGAACCGCCCGGAGGCGCGTCAGCCGGGCGCCCGGCCCCGATCCGCGGCGCGGCGGCGCCGCCCTCGCGATGCGCGAAGAACGTCGTTTCTTGCCGGGGCCTCGACGGCCCCGGCGCAAGTCCGTCCCCCCCGGGCGCGGCCTCTCAGCCCTCGCGCGCCCACAGCGCAGGGGTCAGCGCGCCGACCTTCGCCTCCACCACCTCGGCCGCGGCGAGCGCCACATCCTCGCGGTAGCGCGGCCCCACGAACTGCGCGCCCACCGGCAGCCCGTCCATCATCCCCACCGGCGTCACGGCCGAGGGCAGGCCCAGCATGTTGAAGATCCCGATGAACACCACGTCGTTGCCCCAGATCCTGCGGACCACCGCATCCTCCGCGACGTCCGCCCCCTTGTCGAAGGTCCTGGCCACCGTGGTCGGGGCCAGCACCACCGGATACTGCTCGAGGAACATCATCCACTTGCGCTGCCAGGTCAGCCGGGCCGCGCAGGCCTCCATGAACCCTTTCGCGTCCAGCCGGGCCGTATAGGCGTCCATCCCCGTCCAGGCCTTGCGGAAGTCGTCGGACGAGACCGAGAGCATCCCCTCGCCCATCATCACGTTCATCTCGTTGAGCAGGATGTCCGCCCAGACCTGCCAGCAGGCCCGCACGTCGGGGACCTCGACCTCGTCCACCTGCCAGCCGGCGTCCGAGAGTGCATCGGCCGCCTCGCGCAGCAGGGCGAGGATGCGCGGATCGGCCTCCACATCCGCCGGCATCTTCGCCAGCGCCACCTTTTTCGGCAGCTCAGGCCCCTTGAGCGGCGCCGGCGTCCAGAACGGATCGCGCGCATCGCGGCGCGCCATCACCTCCAGCCCCAGCCGCACGTCGCCGACCGACCGCGCCAGCGGCCCTTGGGTGGAGAACAGCTGCGCCATCATCGGCCGCTCCGCCTTGGCCGAGGGGTTGAAGGCCGGGATCCGCCCCTGCGTCGGCTTGATCGTCGAGATGCCGTTGCAATGCGCCGGCCAGCGCAAGGATCCGCCGATGTCGTTGCCATGACCGATGCAGCCGAAGCCCATCGCGGTCGCGGCCCCCGCCCCGCCCGAGGACCCGCCCGGCGTGATCGAGGCGTCCCAGGGGTTCAGCGTCTCGCCATGCAGGGGGTTGTCGGTGTGCATGCGCATCGAGAATTCGGGGGTGTTGGTCAACCCGATGCAGATCGCGCCGGCGCGCCGCAGGTTGCGCACCACCGCGGAGTCCTCGGTCGCGATGTTGTTCGCGAGCGACGGCGAGCCGTTGGAATTGGCCTGCCCCTCGAAATCCACGTTGATCTTGATGTTGACCGGCACGCCGGTCAGCAGGTCGGGGGCGTCGCCGCGCGCGAGCGCCTGGTCGACGCCGCGCGCCGTCTCCATCGCCTGGTCGCCCAGATCGACCACCACGGCGTTGATCGCGGGATTGGCGGCGCGCATGCGCGAGACATGCGCCTCGACCACGGTCTCGGCGCTGATCTCGCGCGCGCGGATGGCGCGGGCGGTGCGCGCGGCGGTCCATTGCCAGATCGGGTCGGTCATCTTGCGGTCTCCTCGTCGAATGTTCGGGTTGGGGGCGGGGGGCTGGGATAGGATTTCGGCTTCGCGGCGCGGGTCGGCGCGCCGCCGCTTTCGCAAGCCTAGGCCCCCCTGCGCTGCGCTCGCAATGCCGGGGCGCCGTGATCGCCCCCCAACGTAGCGGAAAGCCGCCCGCTCCCGACCGCTGTGCGACCGGTCACTTTCCCGCCCCGCGTACGGCCCCGTCGCGACCGGAGCCGTCGGCGCCCCGCGGCGCGGGACCGACGTCGCCGCCGGCGCGCGGCAGGGCGCGCCGCTCCCGTTCCGGCCGATGGCGCGCCCCGTCTTCCACGCGCGCCCCGTCTTCCACGCGCGCCCCGTCTTCCACCCACGCCCCGTCTTCCACCCGCGCCCCGTCTTCCACCCACGCCCGGCCTTGCCCGCAGGTCGGGAAAGACCGGGGAGGATTCGCGTCAGGGTTGACCTCGCCCCTGCCTCGCGGCTATCTGGCGACGGGGGCGACGGCGTGGGCGGAAGGCAATGCATGGCGCGCCTCACCGTCACTTCCATATCCGGAGCCGATCTCGTCGCGCTCTCCGCCGCATTGGGGCGAGAACCCGGGACGGGGACCCTCACCGCCACCGACGCAGCCGATCTTTACGACTGGACCACGCCCGCCGGCCTCGCCGCCCAGGCCCGCGGCGCGCCGGGCGCGCTTGACGTCGATGCCGATGGCGCGCCCGCCGGCCCCGTGACCCGGCTGGACCTGACGCTCGCGAGCGGCGGCGCGCTGGCGCTCAGCCCGCTGCGGGTGGGGGACGCGCTGGGCGACCTCTCCGATTTCGCCGCCGAGGGGGCGATCGCCTCGGGCTTCGACGCCTCGCTGGTCGGGGCCGACCTGATCGACGCCGGCGGCGCGGGCGAGGCGCGGCTTTTCGGCGACGCCCTGATCGCGGCCGATGACGCGACCGGCGGCGCCGACCTCTTCAACCTCTTCGACGCCGGCGACCGGGTGATCTCGGGCGATTTCTGGATCGTGCCCGAATACGTGTTTTCGGTCCGCGGCGGCGGGGACGAGGTGGTGATCCTGTCGCGCGGGGCCCTGCATGTGTGGGGCGACGCGCCGCTGCTGCTCGACCGCGCCTCGGCCGATGGCGGGCGCTTCGCCGGCGGGGCCGACCGGATCGACGCCGGCGACGCCTTCGCCGAAGACGTGGACGCCTCGCCCGAGGCGGTGCTGATCGGCGATGTCGGCGTGGTCGGCGCGAACTGGGAGATGATCGGCGGCGCCGATGATCTCACCGCGCCGCCCTGGGGCGCCGCGCTCTTCGGCGACGCGCTGGGCGCTGGCGCGGGGGCGCGGCTGGTCGGCGGGCGGGATCTGCTGACCGGCGGGGCGGGGAACGATTCGCTCTTCGGCGACGCCCAGGACCTCTCCGGCCCGGTGGATTTCGCGCCGGGCGCCGACACGCTGCTCGGCGGCGACGGCGACGATCTGATCTACGGCGACGCCCGCAGCGTCGACGCCGAGGTGATCGCGGCCTCCGACCCGCTGGCGATCCTGACCGGCGGCGACCTGATCCTGTGCGGCGCCGGCGACGACATCGCGAACGGCGGCTGGGGCCACGACGAGATCGAGGGGGAGGCCGGCGACGACCGCCTGCTCGGCGATTTCGGCGACGATGAGCTCTCGGGCGGCGACGGCGACGACCGCCTCTCCGGCGGGGCCGGGGACGATCTGCTGGACGGGGGCGCCGGGGCCGACCGGCTGTGGGGCGGCGACGGGGCCGACACGCTGATCGGCGGCGACGGGGCGGATGCGCTGGCGGGCGGCGCCGGGGCCGACATTCTCGACGGCGGGGCGGGACGCGACCTGCTCAAGGGTGGCGCCGGGCGCGACGAGCTGACGGGCGGCGCCGGCGTCGACCGTCTGATCGGGGGCGCCGGGCATGACACGCTCGACGGCGGCGGCCGGGCCGACCGGCTGGCCGGCGGGGCCGGGCGGGACCATCTGAGCGGCGGCGCGGGCCGGGACCTTCTCGACGGCGGGTCCGACGACGACCGGATCGAAGGCGGGGCGGGGCGCGACCAGCTCCGCGGCGGCGGGGGCGCCGACCTCTTCGTCTTCGCGCCCGGCGCCGGCCGCGACCGGATCCTCGATTTCGAGCTGTGGCGCGACGACCTCCTTCTCGACGATCTCGCCCCGTTCAGCGCGAGAGACACCGACGCCGGCCTGCGCCTGGCGGGTGAGGGAGGCGTGGTCGTGGTGCTGGTCCACGTCGCGCTGGAGGATTTCGGCGAGACGCTGCCCGACTGGATCGCCTGAAGCGCCGGCCATCTGGACGATGTGGCCGAAGCGGCGCCTTTGGAGAACCGAGGATGCGCGAGGCGTGGCGGGGGACCTCGACGACGCGCGATGACGCCGGTGTCCACCATCGCCTGCGGCTACGCCGCTCGGCGCGCAGCGCATCGCCTTCGCCGATCGGGATCGCCGTGTCCGCGCGGCAAGGTTTCCGGGCGGCAAGGCGGCCGCCTTCGGATCCAGGGGGACGGGAGACGGCTGTTCGAGGCGCCGCGCGGCAAGCAGGCGGCGGGCAGGCGGCGGGCAGCGCCCGCCCGGTTCCGCCCCACGCGCGCCTCAGGCGGCGGCGTGGGCCATCCGGCGGGCGGAGTGCTTGCGGGCGGCGTCGCCGAAGGCGCCGAAAATCGCCTGGCTGACCGGGCTCTCCCAGGCCATCCACTCGGCATGCCATTGCACGCCGAGCGCGAGGCCCGGCGCGTCGCGGATCACGATCGCCTCGGGGGTGCCGTCCGGCGCGTGGCCTTCGATGATCACGCGGGGGCCGGTCTCCATCACGCCCTGGCCGTGCAGGGTGTTGGTCATCACCTCGGTCGCGCCGAGCAGGCGATGGAAGGTCCCGCCCTCGGCGAAGGTCACGGCGTGGCGCAGGGCGAATTTCTCCTCCACCGTGCCGTCGGGGGGCATGCGGTGGTTGAGGCGGCCGGGCAGGTCGCGGATCTCGGGATGCAGGGTCGCGCCGAAGGCCACCGCCAGCTCCTGGAAGCCGCGGCAGATGCCCAGCACCGGCGCTCCCGCCGCCACCGCCGCCCGGATCAGCGGCAGCGAGACGCCGTCGCGCTTGGGGTCGAAGGGGCCGTGGGCCTCGGTCTCGTCATGCCCGTAATGCGAGGGGTGGACGTTGGCCCGGCCCCCGGTGAACACGAAGCCGTCGCAGGCGGCGAGCAGGTCCTCGGGCTCCACCGCCTCGGGCAGGGCGGGGATGATCAGCGGCAGGCAGTCGGCCGCATGGCGCAGCGCCCGAAGGTTCATCTCCCCCGCGGCCGAGACCGCGAAGGTCTCGTTGATCAGCATGGCGTTGGAGATGACGCCGATGACGGGACGGGGACGACGGGCGAGCATGGCGCCTCTCGGGTGGGTGATCAAGGACTTGAACCGGACGGGTCGAGGCCAAAGGTAACGCGGCGAGGGCGGCGCGCCAAGGGCGCCGCTTGATCCGCGTCAAGGCGCGCAGGGCGTGAAGGGGCGAGACTGCGTTGCGGCGGCCCCGCCCCTGCGCCGCCCGAAGGAAAGGACCTGACCATGAGCCATACCCCCCACGAGCTGGCCGAGGCGCTGCCCGACGCGGCCGCGCAGATCTCCGAGCGCAAGACCTCCGACCCGCATTTCGCCCGGCTGGCGGACGAATATCACGCGGTCAACCGCGAGGTGCATCGCGGCGAGACCAATGTGGAGCCGATGGACGACATGCGGCTGGAGACGCTGAAGAAGCGTCGCCTGGCGCTGCTGGACCAGATCAAGGGCATGCTGGCGGCTTGACCTGGCCGGCGGTGCGGGGGGGGCGACGTCGGAAGCGGCGCCCCCGCCCGCATGCCGATGGCCCCGGCCCGCTGGCGCCGCCCTGGACCGGCGGCGCGGGTGGGGACGGGGCGAGGCCCGGCGGGTCGCTCCCGTGGCGAGGCGCTTGTCAGGACCGCCGCGCCCCCGCTCGCCACGGGCGCCGGGGCCGCATGCGCCACGTCCCCCGGCGGCGCGGGCGCCCCGCGGCCACCGGCGCGCGGCCGGGCGCGCCGCTCCCGTCCCCGGGGGCTTTGCGTCAGGCGCCGAGCATGCGCGACACGATCTCCGACATGTCCCGCGACAGGCCCGGCGACGCGGCGATGCGGGCGAGCTCGCCCCGGATCAGCTTCTGGCGCGCGGCGTCGTAGCGCCGCCAGGTCTCGAACGCGCCCGCCACCCGCGCCGCGGTCTGCGGGTTGACCGGGTCCAGCCGGATCAGCCAGTCGGCGAGGAACCGGTAGCCCTCGCCCGAAGCCGCATGGAACGCATAGGGATTCTGGGCGAAGGCCGCGACCAGCGAGCGGAAGCGGTTCGGCGTCTTCCAAGGGAAATCAGTCGCCTCCGACAGCGCCTTCACCCGCGCGAGCGTGTCGGGCCGCGAGGCCGTCGCCTGCAGCATCCGCCACTTGTCCATCACCAGCGGGTCATGGCGCCAGTCGGCCGCGAAGGCGTCGAGCGCCGCGTCGGCCGACCCCCCGCCGCTCGCCAGCAGCGCCGCGAGCGCCGGCAGGCGGTCGGACATGTTGGCCGCGCCGCACTGCGCCTCGGCCAGCGCCGGGCCGCCGGGCAGGCGGACCAGCAGCGACAGGGCCGCGGCCCGCAAGGCGCGGCGGCCGGCGTCCTCCGCCTCCGGCCTGTAGGGGCCGGGGGTTTTCATCGCGTCGAAGAGCCCGCGCAGCTCGGGCGCCAGGGCCTCGGCCAGCGCGGTGCGGGCGGACTGGGCGGCGTCGTGGATCGCGTCGGGGTCGGCCGGGCGGCCGCGGGACCAGGTCTCGCGCGCGATCTCGTCCTCGCCGGGCAGGGTCAGCAGCAGGGCGCGGAAGGCCGGATCCAGCGCCTTGTCGGTGATCGCCGGGCGCAGCGCCGCGGCGAAGGCCGCCACCGGCGCCGCCCCCATCAGCGCGTCCAGCGCCAGCGCCCGCGCCGCCTCCCACCGATTGAACGGGTCGCTGTCATGGGCGAGCAGGAAGGCCCGTTGCGCGTCGCTCTCCCGCCGCTCCAGGATCACCGGGGCGGAGAAGCCGCGCAGCAGGGAGGGCACGGGACGCTCGGGCAGCTCGAAGGACCAGGACGCCTCGGCCCGGTCCAGCTCCAGCACGCCCGGGTCGACCAGTTCCCGCCCGTCGGCGCCGAGCAGCCCGAAGGCCACCGGGATCACCACCGGCTTCTTCGAAGGCTGGCCGGGGGTCGAGGGCGTGTCCTGGCGCAGCGTCAGCGTATAGCGCCCGCCCTGACCCGGCGCGTCCTCCACCCACCCCTCGGAGACCTCGACCCGCGGCGTGCCCGCCTGCGCATACCAGCGGCGGTATTGGGTCAGATCGCGGCCCGAGGCGTCCTCGAACACGCGGAGCCAGTCCTCGATGGTGCAGGCCTGCCCGTCATGCCGGTCGAAGTAGAGGTCGAGCGCCTTGCGATAGGTCTCCGTCCCCACGATCAGGCGCAGCATCCGGATCAGCTCGGCCCCCTTCTCGTAGACGGTGGCCGTATAGAAGTTGTTGATCTCGATGAACTCTTCGGGCCGCACCGGATGCGCCAGCGGCCCCGCATCCTCGCGGAACTGGCGGGCGCGCAGCATCTTCACCTGGTCGATGCGCTGCACGGCCTCCGAGCGCATGTCGGCCGAGAACTGCTGGTCGCGAAAAACCGTCAGCCCCTCTTTCAGGCAAAGCTGGAACCAGTCCCGGCAGGTGATGCGGTTGCCGGTCCAGTTATGGAAATACTCGTGGGCGATGATGCCCTCGATCAGCTCGTAATCGCGGTCGGTCGCGGTCTCGGGGCTTGCGAGCACGTATTTGGAGTTGAACAGGTTCAACCCCTTGTTCTCCATCGCCCCCATGTTGAAGTCGTCGACCGCGACGATGTTGAACACCGACAGGTCGTATTCCCGCCCATACTCCGTCTCGTCCCAGCGCATCGAGCGCTTCAGGGCGTCCATCGCATAGGCGCAGCGCGTCTCGTCGCCGGGGCGGACCCAGATCGCCAGATCCACCGGCTTGCCCGACGCGGTGGTGAAATGGTCCCGATGCGCGACCAGATCCCCCGCCACCAGCGCGAAAAGGTAGCTGGGCTTGGGCCAGGGATCGGTCCATTGCGCGAAATGACGATCGTCGGGCAGGGGGCCGGTCGCGCCGGGCTCGCCGTTCGACAGCAGCACCGGGATCGAGGCCGGCGCTTCGATCCGCACCACGTAAGTCGCCATCACGTCCGGGCGATCCGGGAAATAGGTGATCTTGCGAAACCCTTCGGCCTCGCACTGGGTGCAGTAGACGCCGTTGGAGAGATAGAGGCCCTCGAGCTCGGTGTTGGCCTCGGGGTCGATCTCGACCTCCGCTTCCCAGTGGAAGAGGTCGGCCAGCGGCACGCCGTCGATGGGCGACAGGGTCAGCCCGTCCTCGTCCACCTGGATCCAGGGCATCGCGTCCGTCCCGTCGACCGAGGCCGAGAGCAGGCGCAGCTTCTGCCCGTCGAGCCGGAGCGGCCCGCCGGTTCCGCGCGCGAAACGGATGCGGGCGCGGACCCGGGCGCCCTTCGGCGCGAGGTCGAAGGTCAGGCCCACATGCTCCGCGATCCAGGCCGGCGGCGCGTAATCGGCGAGACGGATCGGGGCGGGGCTGTCCTCTGGACGCATAACGGACTCCTGCAATCGTTCCGCCCGAGAGTTGACCGGCCGCCGGCGGGGCGCAACCCGCAAGCGGCCGGTCAGGCCTAAAGTCGCGGAGGCGGGGCGCGGCGCCCCGGGCCCCGCTGGCCGGCTCATTCTCATCCGGGCGCGCCGGGGTTCTGGCAGCCCAAGCGCCACAGCTTTCCAGCAGGTGGAAACCGGCGCCGCCGCCGGTGGCGCGAGGGGCCGGTCGGGCGCATGTTCCTCCGAGACAAGACATCCCGATTCCGATCGCGCCGAGGCTCGAACATCATGACCGACCGCATCGACATCGCCGGCCTGAAGATCGCCCGCGAGCTATACGATTTCATCGAGACCGAGGCGCTGCCCGGCTCCGGCGTCGCCTCCGCCGCGTTCTGGGAGGGGTTGGCCGGCATCGTCGCCGACCTCGGGCCGAAGCGGCGCGCGTTGCTCGCGACCCGCGACGAGATGCAGGCCAGGCTCGACGCCTGGCATGTCGCGCGTCGCGGCCAGGCCTGGGACGCGCCCGCCTACAAGGCGTTTCTCGCCGAAATCGGCTATCTGCGCCCGGAAGGCCCGGATTTCGAAGTGACCACGGCGAACGTCGACCCGGAGATCGCGATGATCCCCGGCCCCCAGCTGGTGGTGCCGGTGATGAACGCGCGCTACGCGCTCAACGCCGCGAATGCGCGGTGGGGGTCGCTCTACGATGCGCTCTACGGCTCCGACGCGCTGGGCGACCTGCCCTCGGGCAAGGGCTATGACCCGGCGCGCGGCGCGCGGGTGATCGCCTGGGCCAAGGGGTTTCTGGACGAGAGCGCGCCGCTGGCGGGGGGGAAATGGGCCGACGTCACCGGGCTGAAGGTCGAGGGCGGCACGGTGATCGCGGCCTCGGCCTCGGTCGGGGAGACCGGGCTCGCCGATCCCGCCCGGTTCGCGGGTTTCACCGGGCCGGCGGAGGCCCCGACCTCGGTGCTGCTGCGCCGCAACGGGCTGCTCGCGCGGGTGATGATCGACGCGGGCTCGGCCATCGGGGCGACGGACCCGGCCTCGATTTCCGATGTGATGCTGGAATCGGCGGTGACCGCGATCATGGATTGCGAGGACTCGGTCGCGGCGGTGGACGCCGAGGACAAGGCGCTCGCCTATCGCAACTGGCTGGGTCTGATGCGCGGCGACCTGACGGAGGCGGTGGAGAAAGGCGGAAAAACCTTCACGCGCGCCCTCGCCCCGGATTTCGAGGCGACCGACCCCGACGGCGCGCCTTTCGCCGTGAAGGCCCGGGCGCTGATGCTGGTGCGCAATGTCGGCCTGCTGATGACCACCCCCGCGGTGCTGGACGGCGAGGGGGCGGAGATCGCCGAACACATGCTCGACGCCATCTGCACCGCGCTCGGCGCGAAGCATGACAAGGGCGCGAACTCGGCCACCGGCTCTGTCTATGTGGTCTGCCCCAAGATGCACGGGCCCGACGAGGCGGCCTATGTCGCGGAGGTGTTCGGGCGGGTCGAGGCGGCGCTGGGCATGGCCCCCCTGACCATGAAGATGGGGATCATGGACGAGGAGCGGCGCACGACGGTCAACCTGCGCGAATGCATCCGGGCAGCGGGCGACCGGGTGGCCTTCATCAACACCGGGTTCCTGGATCGCACCGGGGACGAGATCCACACCTCGATGGAGGCCGGGCCGATGGTCCGCAAGGCCGACATGAAGGCCCAGGCCTGGATCGGGGCTTATGAGGACTGGAACGTGGATGCGGGCCTCGCCTGCGGGCTGCGCGGGCGGGCGCAGATCGGCAAGGGCATGTGGGCGATGCCCGACCTGATGGCGGCGATGCTGGAGGCGAAGATCGGCCACCCGAACGCCGGCGCCAACTGCGCCTGGGTGCCGAGCCCGACCGCGGCGACGCTCCACGCCACCCACTACCACAAGGTCGACGTGCTGGCCCGCCAGGCGGAGATCGCGGGGGGCGGGCGGCGGGCGAGCCTCGACGATATTCTCACCGTTCCCCTCGCCGACCGGCCGAACTGGTCGGAGGCGGAGGTGCAGGCCGAGCTCGACAACAACGCCCAGGGCATCCTCGGCTATGTGGTGCGCTGGGTGGATGCGGGGGTCGGGTGCTCCAAGGTGCCCGATATCCATGACGTCGGGCTGATGGAGGATCGGGCGACCTGCCGGATTTCCTCGCAGCACATCGCCAACTGGCTGCACCACGGGATCGCGACGGAGGATCAGGTGATGGAGACGATGAAGCGGATGGCGGCGGTGGTGGACCGCCAGAACGCGGGCGATGCGGGATATGAGCCGATGGCGCCCGCCTGCGACGGCATCGCCTTCAAGGCGGCCTGCGATCTGGTGTTCAAGGGGCGGGAACTGCCCGCGGGCTACACCGAGCCGGTGCTGCACGCGCGACGGCTGGAGAAGAAGGCCCAGATCAACGCCGAGACGGGGGCGGGGGCATGAGCGCCCCCGTCGCAGCCTCCGGTCCGGGGATCGTCGCCGCCCGCGCCATCATTGCGGGGGCGTTCCAAAAGGCCGCCGAGGCGGGGATGAAGCCGCTCGCGGTCTGCGTGCTCGATGCCGGCGCGCGGCTGGTGGCGTATGAGCGGCAGGACGGCGCCTCGCCGGGACGGTTCGAGATCGCAGCGGGCAAGGCGCATGGCGCGGTGATGCTGGGCATGGGCGGACGGGCGCAGATGGCGCGGGCCGAGGCGCAGGCCTATTTCATCGCCGCCGCCAACGGCGCGCTGGGCGGCGGCCTGGTGCCGGTCCCGGGCGGGGTGCTGCTGCGCGACGCGGGCGGCGCGGTGATCGGGGCGGTGGGCGTCTCGGGCGATGCGTCCGACAATGACGAGGCCGCGGCGCTGGCCGGGGCGGCGGCGGCGGGGATCGCGGCGGAGGCCTGAGCCCTCGGCCGGCAAGCGCCGCGTCCCGGTCCCGCCAGGCCGCCCCGTTCCGCCCGCGGCGCGGAGCGGCGGGGCGCTTGGCGCGGCCGTCTCCCGGTCCCGGTCGAATTCCGGTCTGGGCGCGATCGGTCCCGTCTTCGAAGGCCGCAAGCGCCGGACGGCGACCGCCGGCGCGGGCGCCCCGGCGACGCCTTCGGGACGCTCGGCGCGCCGGCCCGCCCTCGACGTTCCCTCGACGTCCCGCCTTCGATATCCCGCGCGCCGGTCAGGCGGGGGCGGCCCGGAACCTTTCGCCCGTGACCTTGATGCCCGCCGCCTCGCGGTCCCAGGTCCCCTGGACCGGCCCCTCGGCCCGCAGCTTGTGCTTTTCGACCTTCGCGGTCGGGGTCTTGGGGAGCTCGTCCAGCACGCGCACGTAGCGGGGGACCATGAAATAGGCCATCCGGGCGCGCATGAACTCGAAAAGCTCGGCGGGATCCACCGTCCGCCCCTCCGCCGGGGCCACGCAGATCATCACGTCGTCTTCGCCCAGCGGGCTCGCCGCCGCCACCGCCGCGGCCTCGCGCACGTCGGGATGGGCCAGCGCCTCCGCCTCCACTTCGAAACTCGAAATATTCTCGCCGCGCCGCCGGATCGAGTCCTTCACCCGGTCCACGTAGAAGTAGTTCCCCGCGGCGTTCCGCCGGAACGCGTCGCCGGTATGGAACCAGCCGTTGCGCCAGGCGGCCGCGGTGGCCTCCGGGTTGCGGTGGTAGGCCGAGAGCATCGCCCAGGGCCGGTCGGTGCGCACGATCATTTCGCCCGGGGTCCCGTCGGGGACCTCGCAATCGTTCGCATCGACCAGCCGCAGGGTCACGCCCGGCCGCGCCCGCCCGCAGGCGCCGTCGACCTCGGGGTTCGCCTCCGACAAGGTGGGGGTGGAGGCCTCGGTCATGTTGAAAATGGTCCGCACCTCCACCCCGAAGCGCGCCGCGAAACTCCGCGCGCCGGCGAGCGGCACCATCAGCACCAGCCGCAGCGGGTTGTCGGCGTCGTCGGGCTCGGGCGGGCGTTTTTCGAGGAATGTCGCCATCACGCCCAGCATGAAGGCGACCGAGGCCTCGGTCCGGCGCACCGTGCCCCAGAAGGTCGCGGTGTCGAAGCGCTCGGCCAGCGCGAAGGCGGCGCCGCGGGCCAGCATCACGAACATCGGCCCCATGCCGCCGATATGGAACATCGGCGCGGCGACGAGGTAACGGTCGTCCTCGGTCACGAAGGGCCAGGTCTCGGGCCCGGCATTGGACCACAGATGCAGGTAGCTCATCAGCACCGCCTTCGACGGGCCCGTGGTGCCGGAGGTGAAGATGATCGACATCGGGTCCCAGGGCTCGATGGGACGCGGCGGCGGGGCCAGCTCGCCGACCTCAGGCAGCAGCGCCTCGGCATAGGCGAGGCAGGGCAGCGGCGCGTCGTCGGCCTCCCCGCCCACGATCACCAGCCGCTCCAGCGCCGCCGTGTCGACCTCCGCCAAACGGGGCGCGAGGTCGGCATGCACGATCCCCAGCTTCGCATCCGAAAGATCGACCACATGCGCCAGCAGGCCGCCGCGATAGGCGGTGTTGATCGGCACGCAGACCGCGCCGAGATAGTTGAGCGCGAAGAACACCCGCACATGCTCGCGCCCGTTGGGCAGCCAGACCAGCACATGGTCGCCCATCCCCACGCCCAACCGCTGCAGGCCGAGCGCGGTCTGCGCCACCAATTCGCGGAAACCGGCGTAGGTCCAGTCCTCCACCCCCCGGTCGGGGTCGAGGCTGTCGAAGCGGGCGAAGACGCGGGATCCGCGCTCCTCCGCCCAGCGGTCGATGAGGTCGCGGGTGACCACGTCGCGGCGGCGCGGGATGGCGGGGTCGGGGGTTTCGGGCGCCTGGGGGGCGGGGACGACGGTGATCATCGGGCGGCCTCCGCGGCGGCCGGCGCGCGGTCGAACAGATAGTCGTCGGGGTCGGCCTTGCGGGTCATCCGCCAGAAGGCGTCGTTGCGCCAGGGCGTCAGCGCCACCACCCGGCCGCGGTCGTTGCGATACCAGTTGGTCATGCCGGGATGGGTCCACACCATCTTTTCGTGGGCCGCGTCGACCCGCTCGTTATAGCGGTCGTGGACGTCCTCGCGGACTTCGATCGCGGCGGCCCGGCGGGCGAACATGGCGTCGAGCAGGGCGAGCACGTAATCCGTCTGCATCTCGACATTGGCGATGATGCTGCCGCCGTGGCCGAGCCCGACATTCGGCCCGAGCAGCGTGAAGAAGTTCGGGAAGCCCGGCACCGCGGTGCCCAGATAGGCCCGCGCGTCGTCGCCGTCCCAGACCTCCGACAGCACAAGCCCGTCGCGCCCGGTCACCCGGTAATTCCCCAGCATCCGCGCGGTGACGAAGCCGATGGCGAGCACCAGAACGTCCGCCTCCCTGCGCGTGCCGTCGCCGGCGACCAGTTCCGCGCCCTCGACCCGCGCCAGCCGGTCGGCGACCAGCGTCACGTCAGGCCGGGCCACGGTGCGGAACCAGCCGTTGTCCATCAGCATCCGCTTGCCGAAGGGCGGGTAGTCGGGCGTCACCAGCGGATAGAGATCCTGCCGCTCCCCCAGCTCGGCGCGCACATAATCCTCGAAATACCGCCGATGCGCGTCGTTGGAGGCGTTGAGCGAGCGGTCGGCATGCGGCCATTCCGGGTCCTTCTGCAGGCTCGCATGCACCCGGTCGTTGAACGTCCAGGTCATCCGCTGGCGGTGCCAGGCGCGGTAGAGCGGGACCTCGCGCATCAGCATCCGGACCCCCTCGGGCGTCCGGCGGCCGAACTGCGGGAAGGGCGCGGCCCATTGGGGGGAGCGGGCGTAGACGGTCAGATGCGCGGTCCGCTCGGCGATGGCCGGGACCACCTGCATGGCCGACGCGCCGTTGCCGACCACCGCCACGCGCTTGCCCGTCACGTCCAGATCCTCGGGCCAGCGGGCGGTGTGGAAGGCGGGTCCGGGGAAGGTGTCCAGGCCCGGGATGGTCGGCTCTTTCGGAATATTCAGAACGCCGACGCAGGAGATGACGGCCTCGGCCTCGAGCGTGATCGGGCCTTCTGGGCCGGTCGCCTCCACCCGCCACAGCCGCGCCGCCGCGTCCCAGTCGGCGCGGGTGACGGCCGTGGCGAAGCGGGTGATCGCGGGCAGGCCGAAATCCCGGGCGACGCCGCGCAGATAGGCGTGGATCTCGTCGCGCAGCGCGAACGGCCGGGTCCAGTCATGCGGGGCGAAGGAATAGGCGTAGATGGCGTTGGGGGTGTCGACGCCCGCCGCCGGATATCGGTTCTCCAGCCAGGTCCCGCCGTAATCGTCGTTCTTCTCGAGGATCGTGGTCGCGATCCCCCGCTCCCGCAGCCGGATCGCCGCGCAGATGCCGGACGCGCCGCCGCCGATCACGATGACCCGGAACCCCTCGGGCGCGGCCACGGGTTCGGAGAGGGAATGGCGGGTGAGGCCAAGGCCCTCGGCGACGATCTCGCCATAGCCCTCGGGCGGACGCTCGGCCATCGCCACGGTCAGCATCGCCTCCAGCAGCGCCGGGTCGGGCTCGGCGATGGCGAGCGGCCGGCCCGCCCGCCAGGCGAGAATGGCGTCGAGCGCGGCGGCCCGGATCTCCGCCTGCACCTCCGCGGGCAACCCGCCGTCGTCGTTGTCGTCGAGCCCGACGCCCCGGCGCGGCTTGAACGGCGCCCCCAGCCAGCGCAGGTCGCCTGTCATCTGCACCAGCAGCATGAGCAGGACCGGAATATTGGCGATGGCGACGGCTTGCGCGAAATCCTCGCGCGACGCGCGGGCGTCGGTCATGCGGTTTCCTCCCCTGGCGCGCCGCGTCGGTTGTCCCGCGGGCGCGACCTTATTGATTGGCGGGAATCCTAGCCAAGCCGTCCGCTTCCGTCGACGCCGTTCTTCGTGAGGCGGAGGCGCGACGAGACGAGGGAGGCCGGTCCCGGCGCGCAGGCCGCGCCGGAGAACCCGGCCCGCGCCCGCAACGGCCGGCTGGATGCGCCGGAGGCGGCCGGCGAGCCGTGCCGCGTCGCCGGCATCCGGGCCTGATGGTCGGCCAGCGGCCCTCGACGGTGCGCGGGGCGTCCTTGCGCAGGCGGGCCCTGAGCTTGGCGAAGGCGTTCACCATGGGATCGAAGTGGGGGCTGCGGATGGACGGACGTGCATGGAGGATGTTCCCGCAGGGGGCGGGTTGCCGCGCGCCCCGCAAGGTCGGCGCACGCGGCGCGTCGCCCGAACCGGGGAGGCGACACATGCCGATCAGGTTCGCCCGGTCCACGATCCGGTCGAGGATGCGCCTCGAGGCGACGTCGATCATCCGTCCCTCGAACCGGGCCGCGCCCTCGCCCCGCGCGATGGCCGCGTCGAAGGCCTCGCGCCTCCGCAGCGCGCGGTCGACCACCCGCTGCAGGGCCTCGACCTTCTCGATCAGGGTTTCGAGACCGATGGTCTTCTTCAGCTTCAGCTTCTTTTCCATCATCGAGATCAGCTTGTCGCAGAACGTGATGTCGTCCGGCCCCATGCATTTGATGAGCATGATGACGTCGAGCCGCGCATGCGCCCCTTCGATCACCTCGATGATGTCCCCATAGGCGTATTCGGTGGTCAGCTCGTTGATCCGCACGCAGACGGTTTTCTCGCCCCAGTCGAGCCCGTCGATCATCTTCGCCCGGGCCGGGCGCTTGGCGTCTCCATGATCCGGCTCATCTCATCCAGCACCTGCTGGGTGTTGGGGCCCGCCATCGCTCGCGTGCGCATTTCCCCGGAGACCGGAAAGTCACGGGGCAGGCCGGATTTCTTGGCCACCTCCTCGTTGTCGAGATAGCTGACCCGACGGCCGTGCTGCTTCATCATCCATTCGAGGGCGGCCATGACGGCAGCCTCGGCGACATGCTGGTTGAAGCTGATCTCGCCGGTCTCGGGATCCCGGCGAGCCAGGTTCATGGAGAGCAGGTCGGGGAAGGCCAGCACGTCCGAGACCGGCTTGCCGTTCTTGTCGAGAGGCGCCTTGTCGGCGAACTCCTGGGCCTCGAAGGGGCGTTCAGCAGCCGATCGTCGCCCTTGGCAGAGCATCCCGAAGCACCCTTTTAAGGCGTCCGACGATGCCCGGCATGATGACGCCCATCGGCAGGACCATGTCGGAGGAGAGCCCCAAGGCTTCGACGGTGTTCATCATCAGGTTGGTGAGCAGGACGTTGTCCATCTCGGTCACCGTCTTGCCGCGGCGGCGTCCTCCAGCGCACCTTGCGCCAGCCCGATGGCGCGGGCGGCGGTGTGAGCGCGGGCGGTTTCCAATCCCTTGGCCATGATGAGAAAAGCTTCGGCTGACCAGGTTGGTGCGCCGGAAGCGGATCACTGGGGGCGCCCGTTGGCGCGGGCGACCTCGGCGTTGGTGTATTGCGCGTTGTCGTTGAGGGTGAGGGTGGAGACGAGCGTGTCGTCGCCCTCGCCCGGTATGCGCCCCCCGCGCCGGCCGCGCGGGCTCAGTCGATGAAATCGCGGATCAGGGCCGCCA
This sequence comes from Albimonas sp., assembly GCF_055129145.1. Lineage (NCBI taxonomy): Bacteria > Pseudomonadati > Pseudomonadota > Alphaproteobacteria > Rhodobacterales > Paracoccaceae > Albimonas > Albimonas sp. The sequence continues at coordinate 17,031 of NZ_JBSRTQ010000052.1, forward strand.
CCTCGTCGGGCTTCTGATGGATCAGCCAGTGATCGCAGCCCGCGAGCTCCTTCACCGTCAGGTCGTCGCAGAGATCGGCGAGGCCCTCGCGGCTCTCCGGCAGCAGGGCGCCGTCGTCGAGACCCCAGATCAGCAGATGCGGCATTCTTATGCGCATCGCCTCGACGGGGAGGTCGGGGATTTCGTCCGCCGTCAACGCCTTGCCGGGCAGGGGCACCGCGATCCGGGCGGCGCGATACCAGTTCACCATGCCGTTCAGCGCGCCGGGCTGGGTCCAGGCGGCGCGGTATTCCGCCTCCCGCGCCGGGGTCATCCAGGCGACGTCCATCTTGGCCCAGAGCAGGCGCATCACCCCGCCGGCGCCATCCTCGGCCAGCTTCTCGTGGCTGTCGGGGCGGCGGAGGAAATGGATGTACTGGCTCGCCTCGGCCTGGGCGCCGCCCGCCGCCAGCGCCCGCTGGAAGGGCAGGGGATGCACGCCGTTGGCGATCACCAGCCGCTCCACCTTCTCGGGCGCGCGCATCGCCAGCGCATAGGCGACGCCCGCCCCCCAGTCATGCCCGATCAGCGCGTGGACGCGGCCGCCGGGGCGGTAATGCTCGAGGATCGCCAGCGCGTCCGACACCAGTTTGCCGGTGGAATAGGCCGAGACCTCGGCCGGCTTCGATGAAAGGTTGTAACCGCGCTGATCCGGCGCCACGCAGAAGTAGCGGTCCGAGAGCCGCTCGATCATCTCCGTCCACGCCCCCGAGTATTCCGGAAACCCGTGCAGCATCAGCAGCATCGGCGCGTCGGGCGGACCCGCGGTCAGGACGGAGAAGCTCAGGCCGTTGGCCTCGACGGTTTCGCGGTTCATGGCGTGCTCCCTGGCGCGGATCGTGGCCGGTGGTTCGTCCCCGGCGCTTGGCGGTCGCGCCCAGAGGTAGCCAGTCGCACCGGCCCTGTCACGCGGCGGAAACGGCGCGCGACCCTTGACGCAAGCTTCTGCGCGCCAGAAGACGGAACAGGTCACGTCCCCGAGGGGGCGGAGCGAAGGGGGGCGCGGCGCATGGATCCGGTCAGGCGGCAATACGAGACCTATCCCTATCCCGCCCGCGACCCGGCCGAGGAGGGGCGCAGGCTGATCGTCGGCTCGCCGTCCGACCCCATCGAGATCGACCATTTCCTGTTCCGCGGCCGGCGCGACTGGTCGCGCCCCTTCCGCGCGCTGATCGCGGGGGGCGGGGCCGGGGACGCGCTGGTGATGATGGCCCAGAAGCTCGCCGACGCCGGCTGCCCGGCCGAAATCACCTATGTCGACGTCTCGGAGGCGTCGCGCGCGGTGGCGGAGGCGCGGATGGCGCGGCGGGGCCTGCGCGCCACCTACGTCACCGGGTCGCTGCTGGACGCCGCCGACCTTCCCGGCGCGCCTTTCGACTATATCGACTGCTGCGGCGTGCTCCATCACCTGTCCGACCCCCAGGCGGGGTTCGACGCATTGGCGGGCGCCGTCTCGCCCGAGGGCGGCATGGGGATCATGGTCTACGCCCCCTATGGCCGCGACGGGGTCTACCCGATGCAGGAGGCGTTCCGCGCCCTGCTGGGCGCAGACGCGCCCGAGACCCAGGTGGCGCTCGCACGCGAGGCGCTGGCCGCGCTGCCCGAGACCAACGGCTTTCTGCGCAACCCCTTCGTGGGCGACCACGAGGACGGCGACGCCGGCCTCTACGACCTGCTGCTGCATTCCCGCGACCGGCCCTATTCGGTGACCGAGCTGATCGGGGCGCTGGAGGGGGCGGGGCTCGGCCTCGTCTCGTTCCTCGAGCCGCTGCGCTACGACCCCGCCCAGCATCTGCCCGACACGCCGGCGTTCCGCGAGCGGCTGGCCGCGCTGCCCGCGCCCGAGCGCTGGGCGATGGCGGAACGTCTGGCCGGCAACATGCGCATGCATGTGGTCTACGCCGCACCCGCCGCGCGGGCGGGCCAGGCGATGGCGACGATGACGGCCGATGCGGCGCCGCGGCTCAACGGAATCGAGGCCGGCGCGCTCGCCCGCAAGGTGGCGCAGGACGGCGGCTTCCGGATCACCGCGGCGGGGCTGAAGCATTGGGTGGCCATTCCGAAAACCTCGGCCCCGCTGCTGGCGCGGATCGGGGGCGGGCGCAGTCTGGGCGACATCGCCAGGGGCGCCGGCCTCGACTGGTTCGCCTTCGCCCAAGCCTTCGGCCCCGCCTGCCGGGCGCTGACCGGGGTCAACCTGCTGCGGTTCTCGAAGGGGCTGGAGCGATGAGCGGCGCACGCGATCTGACCGACCGCCCGGACTGGACGCTGGGCCACGCCCCCGTCACCCCCTTCGACCATCCCCGCACCGCGGTCGCGCCCGGCATCGCGCCGCTCGACCCGGCCGCATGGTTCCATGTCGACGACGATTTCGCCGGCCAGATGCGCCTGCGCGACGCCCTGATCGCGCACCGCCCCGACTGGGCCTATGACACGCTGCCCCGCGGGGAGGCCGCGGCGGCGGAGATGCTGGAGGCGATGCTGATCCATCTCGGCGCCCGCCCCGACTATCGCGTGCATCCCGACGGCCGGGTCCGCCGCCCCGACGGGGTGGAGGTCGACACGCGCGCCCTCTCCCCCATCGCCGCCGCCGGCCGGCTGGTGCAGGACGACCTGCTGATCATGCACCGGCCCGAGGCGGCGGAGGAGCATGAGCTGGTCGCCGGCGTGCTCTGCTTTCCCGCCCACTGGACCCTGTCGGAGAAGATGGGGCGCGCGCTGATCCGCATCCATGTGCCGGTGCCGGAATATCCGGGCGACCTCGCCCGCCGGGTGCAGCGGTTCTTCGACGGGGTGCAGCCGGGGCGTCCGCTCTGGCGGGGCAACTGGCATTTCGCCGCCCAGCCCGACATCGTCACCCCGATGCATGAGGACGAGAAGACCGGCGCCTTCGTGAACCGGCTTTCCGCCGACGGTCAGGCCTGGCTGCGGGTGGAGCGTCAGACCGTGCTGCGCCTCCCGCGCAGCCGCTCGGTGGTGTTCGGCGTGCGCACGATCATCACGCCGGCCGAAGGGCTGACCCCCGCCCAGTGGCGCGCCCTGCACGCGACGCTTCAGGCCTTGCCGGAGGCGTTCGCGATCCGGAAGGTCTCGCCCGCCCTGCGCGCCCGCGCCGCGGAGGAGGCGGCGCGGGCGACGGAATAGCGCTCAGAGCGCCAGGAACCCGCCATCGGCCGGATAGGCGGCGCCGGTGACGAAGGAGGCGCGGGGCGAGAGCAGGAAGGCGATGACCTCGGCCATCTCCTCGGGCCGCCCCAGCCGTCCGATCGGGTGGAGCGGGACCAATGCCTGCTGGTCGAGATGCGCGGTCATGTTGGTCTGGATGAAGCCCGGGCAGACCGCGTTGACCCGCACGCCCAGCGCCGAATATTCCACCGCCGCGGCCGAGGTCAGCCCGATCACGCCGTGCTTCGCCGCCACATAGGCCGAGCCGTTGCCCCGCGCCACCCGCCCCAGCACCGAGGCGAGGTTGACCACCGCGCCGCCGCCGCCGGCGAGGATCTTGGGGATCTGGGCCCGCATGCCCAGAAACACCCCGGTCAGGTTGACCGAGATGATGGCGTTCCAATCGTCCAGCGAGGTATCGGCGACCGTCGCCCGCTGGCCGCCCACGCCGGCGTTGTTGACCGCGAGGCGGAGCGAGCCGAAGGCCTCCACCGCCATGGCCACCGCGGCCTCGTGATCGTCGGGGTCGGCGGCGTCGGCGCGCATGGCGCAGGCCTGGGCGCCCGCCTCGCGCAGCTCGCGCGCCACCGCGTCGGCGGCCTGGCCGTCGATGTCGGTCAGCGCCACCGGCGCCCCCATCGCCGCCAGACGCCGCGCCGTCGCCCGCCCGATGCCGGTTCCGGCCCCGGTGATCAGCGCCGGCATCCCGTCCAGCTCGCCCTTGTCGTGGCTCATGTCCCGCCCTTTCCCTGTTGTCGGGAAAGACTGGACCGGGGGCGGGCCGGGGTCTTGCGTCAGCGCCCGTCTCGGCGTTTCCGGGACTCGCGCGGCGCGGCCCCATGCTCGGCCCGGAACGCCCGCGAAAAGGCGGACAGCGAGGTATAGCCGCAGGCCAGCGCCACCTCGCGCACCGACAGGGACGACCGCTCCAGCAGGTCGGCGGCCCGGCGCAGGCGGGCGCGGCGGTCCCAGGAGCCGGGGGTGAGGCCGGTCTCGGCGCGGAACGCCCGCTCCAGCCGGTCCGAGGACACGTCCAGCCGGGCGGCGAGGCCCGCGACGTCGAGCCGCGCCTCGCCGCCCCCCACCTCGATCCGGGCGATGGCGTCGGCGACCAGGGCCGCGCGCGTCGAGGGCTGCGGCGGCCGCGTGCCCGGGCTGCGCTGGACATGCACGAACCAGTCGGCGACCGAGGCCGCCAGCGCCGGCCCGCCATCCTCCGCGATCAGCGCCAGCATCATGTCGAAGGACGCGGCCCCCCCGGCGGAGGTGAAGCGGCTGCGGTCGATCACGAAGATCTCGCGGCGCAGCTCCAGGTTCGGGAACGCCTTGGCGAAGGCGGGACGGGAGCGTTCGTGCAGCGTGCAGGCATGCCCGTCGAGCAGGCCCGCGCGGGCCAGCAGAAAGGCGCCGTCGGCCACCGCCCCGATCCTGGCCCCGGCGTGCAGGGACCGGCGGATCCAGGCGATCTCCGGCCCCGGCGCGCGGGCGTCGGGATCGGCGCCGACGTCGCCGCCGGTGCAGACCACGATGCGCTCGGCCGGGGGCGCGCTTTCGGCCCCCTGATCGGCGCGCAGCGCGATCCCGCAGGACGCGCGGACCTCGCCCCCCTCCGGCGACACCAGCCGCCACGCGTAGAGCGGCCGCCCCGCGATGGCGTTGGCGGCGCGCAGCGGCTCGACCAGATTGGCGAAGGCCATCATCGGGAAGCCGGGCGCCACCAGGATCGCCCAGCGGATCGGGGCGGAGGCGGCGGGACCGTCGGGTCCGCCGGGCCGGTGCAGCCCGCTCGCGGGCTTCGACCGGCCGCGCGGCGGCGCCGCGCCGGAGAAGCCCGTCCGCTGCGCGCCGCGCGGCTCGGCGGCGAGGATGGCGGGCGGAGGCATGACCAAGGGGGGGGCTTCGCACCGGCGCCCTGGCCGATGCGCGACGCTTCGGTCGACGCCGGGGTCGCCATGCGGGCGGAGCGCGCATAGGGGCGATGACGGAGGCCGCACGCGGCCTGCATCCTCCGTTCCGACGCGCGCGCAGACCGGAGCGGCGCCTGGCAGCGGCATGTTCGGATCCTCTCGGCGTCGAGGCTGGAAAGCGGTTTCGTCGCAAGGCGCTGGTCAAGCATCCGGCGGGTGCGGGGGAGAGGTCAATGCGCGACGGTTTGCCAGGCGCGATATTCCGTCGGTTGAGGTCGGTTTTCGCGTTTTCGGCTTTCGATCGTATCAAGCCGCCACCGATTTCACGCCATTCGCTTTGATGCTTGCGATTGCGACCGCCCGGACGCGTCTTGCGCGGGCCGTCGGTCGCTCGCCTAAACGGCGAGTCGCCCGGCCCCGCGCCTTCCGCCTCAGCGCCCCCAGGCGCCGAGACGGATCGAGGCGGCGGTCATCACCCCGTAGACCAGCATTCCCGCCGCGACCGCGACGAACACGCCCTGCACGCCCAAGCCCATCGACCCCGACAAAAGCGCCCCGCCGCCGACCGCGACGGCGAGCCGGGCGAAGCCCGCCAGCGCCGGCCACAGCACCCGCCCCGCGCCCTGGCTGGCGAAATAGAGCGCGAGGCCGAGCGCGAAGAAGAAATAGAACGGGCCGACGGTGTGGAAATACATCCGCCCCGCCGCCAGCGCGCCCACGTCCTCGGGCCGGAGGAAGAGGCCGAGCCACAGGTCCGGGAAGATCGACAGCAGCCCGCCGATCCCGCCCACAAGCACGGCCGCGGCCAGCGATCCGGTCCAGGCCACCCGCAGGGCGCGGGCGCGCTGGCCTGCGCCGATATTGGCCCCGACCATCGCGGTCATCGCCGCCCCGATGCCGAAGACCACCGGCACCATCAGGAACTCGAGCCGCGCGCCCAGCCCGTAGCCGGCCAGCGCCGTCTCGCCGTAGCGGCCGACGAGGCCGACCATCACCACGATGGTGATCACCGTCTGCGCGGTGCTGAGCGAGGCCATCAGCCCGACCCGCAGGATGTCGGCGAAAAGCGCCCGCTCCAGCGGCGCGAAGGCCCGCGTCAGCGAAAACCCGGCCCGGCCCGAGGCGATGTAGGCGAAGGCGCCGATGGCGGCGAGCCCGAAGGACGTGACCTGCCCGGCGGCGAGCCCCGCCATGCCGAGCGCCGGGAACGGCCCCCAGCCGAGCGCCAGCGCGCCGCCCACCGGTATCGAGCCCAGGGCCGCGCAGAAGAGCGCCAGCGCCGGCACGAACATGTTGCCGGTCCCCCGGATGGCCGAGAGCTGGGCGTTGCACAGCCAGTGACATATGCAGCCGGGGAAGAACACCGCGGCGTAGGCGAGCGCCTGGGGCAGGGCCTCCCCCTGACCGCCGAGCAGGGCGAAGAGGTCCCGCCCGAAGGCCCCGATCAGCGCCGCGGTCAGCGCCGCGAGGCCGATGCCGATCACCGCCGCATGCAGCGCCAGCCGGTCGGCCTTGCGCGCGTCGCCCGCCCCCAGCGCCCGGGCGACGGCGGCCGAGATCGCGCCGCCCATCGCGCCCGCCGACAGCATCTGGGTCAGCATCACGAAGGGGAACACCAGCGCCAGCCCCGCCAGGGCCGAGACCCCGATCCGGCCGGCGTAGAACCCCTCGGCGATGGAGGTCGCGGCGGTGGTGCTCATCGCGATGACATTCGGCGCGGCGAGCCGCGCCAGCGTGCGCGGGATCGGCGCCTCCAGCAGCATCTTGGTGCGCGCGGCGCGGTGGGCCTCGGCGCGCGTGGGCGACCCGGCGGGGATGTCGGCGGTCAGCGCCATCACGCTTCCCCCCGCGCGGCCAGCGGGAACAGCAGGCAGGTGGTGGAGCCGTGGGCGTAGAGCTTGCCGTCCTCGACTCCGACCAGCCGCCCCTCGGCCGTCGCCATCCGGCGGCCCGCATGGATCAGCGTGCCGGTGGCGCGCAGGAGGCCGCCGCCGGGCAGGATGGCGCGGGTGTAACTGATCTTCAGCTCGGCGGTGGCGTAGCCGACCCCGGCGGGCTGGGCGGTATGCACCGCAAGCCCCATCGCCGAATCGAGGATCGTCGCCGCGAAGCCGCCATGCACCGCGCCGTTGGGGTTGAGCAGCCAATCGCCCGGTTCCGCGTCGATGCTGACCGTGCCGAAGCCGAGCCCGTGGGGCAGGGACATGCCGATGGTGTCGGTGATCGAGGGCCGTTCCCCGAACTCCCCCGCCACCAGCGCCTGCAGGTATTCGAGCCCGGTGAGCGTCATCGCCGCGCGCAGGTTCAGACTGGAGACCGCGTAGTCGTAGCGCCGGCTGCGGCGCTGCGCGACGGGGGTCTCCAGGCCGGCGGCGGCATGGCGGGCGACGGGATTGGCGTCGGGGGGCATCCGGGTCTCCTTCCCGAGAGCATTCCTTTTTGGAACTGTTTATTCAGGCTAGGTTCCCTTTCGGAACCTGTCAAGACGCGCTATAAGAGGGGCATGAAATGGACCGAGCTCTCCGACGAGACCTGCCCCGTGGCCCGCAGCCTGTCCGTGGTCGGCGACCGCTGGACCCTGCTGATCCTGCGCGACGCCTTTCGGGGCGTGCGGCGGTTCGAGCAGTTCCAGACAAATCTCGGCGTCACCCGCCATGTGCTGGTCGAGCGTCTGCGCCGGCTGGAAGGGGCGGGCGTGCTGCGCCGGGAGGTCTACCAGGACCGCCCGGTGCGCCATGAATACCGGCTGACCGAGCGGGGGCGGGAGCTCGGCCCCGTGCTGATGCTGCTGGGCGCCTGGGGCGACCGCAACCTGCCGCGCGCGGACGGGGTCAAGCTGACCCATGTCTTCCGCGACAGCGGCGAGCCGGTGGAGCCGGCGCTGGCCGACGCCCGCTCGGGCCGGCTGGTGGACATGCGCAACCTGCGCACCCGGTTCGGGGGCGACGGGCCCGACGGCGACGCGGCGCCCGACGGCGGCGAGGAGGCCGGCGCCGCCAAGGCGGGCTGAGCGGGGCGCAGGGTTCGCCTGCGAAACGCATCGCCCAGCCCTTGTCCCCAAACCGGGCGATGCGCTGATTTCCGGCCGGTTTCGGCGCAGGGCCCGCTTCCTGCCGTCCGGCGCCTGCGGCGTCGCGACCGGGCGCGGCGCGTCCATCCCCGTCGCGGAACCGGACGGATTTCGGTAGGCTCGCCCCTCTGCCGAGGAGGGGCCGACCGCGCCGTCCGCCCCCCGTCCCGACCCGTTTGCAAGGGAGCCGTCCGCCCATGTCGCGCATCAACATCGACTTCGTGCAGGATCTGCTTTCGGCGCTGCGGCTCAACGACCGCGCGCCTTCGGGCAAGGGCGCGGGGGCCCCGGCGCGGCGGTTGGCGGAGGCCTGCCGCAAGCTCGCCGGCCCCTCGGGCGAGACCGCGCGCATCGCCGCAGCCGCCGAGGCGCTGTCGGCCTATGGCGAACTGACCGTGGCCGAGAAGGCCGATTTCTTCCGCCGTCTGCTGGTCGACGAAGGCGCCGACGCGGGCGCCCTGCGCGAGGCCTATGCGGGGTGGGAGGAGGCGGTCGCCGCCCGCGACGCCCCGACCCCCCCCGCGGCGCCCGGGGTGGCGGGCGCCGAGGCGGGGAGCGGGGTCGACGCCCCGGCGCCCGCC
>NZ_JBSRTQ010000053.1:0-25438 GCF_055129145.1 Albimonas sp.
CCGCCGCCTCCGCCCCGGCGCGCGCCGCGCGGCGGGCCCGCGGCCGCAGCCCCAGAGCCGCCATGGCCGCCGCGCCCAACGCCGCCGCGAACCAGCCCTGCGCCGCGGGGGACAGCGCCGCATACCATAACGAGGCGTCAGCCCAGGCGCCGCCCGCCATTTCCTGAAGATCTTGCAACATGTTGCGGACTCCGCCCTCACGCGCCCCAGATGATGGACTTCCCAAAGCCCGCGCGCAACCGCCCGCGCCCGCCCGCCGATCTGCCCGCCTTGCCTGCCCCTTGCCGCGACGATGCGACGGACTGTGCTCGGGCGCGGAACCGGGCTATACCGCCGGCCGTTTGCGCAACCCGGATCGGGAGGGCCGTCATGGCCAACGTTGTGGTGGTCGGAGCCCAGTGGGGCGACGAAGGCAAGGGCAAGCTCGTCGATTGGCTGTCGGAACGCGCCGACGTCATCGTGCGCTTCCAGGGCGGTCACAACGCGGGCCATACCCTGGTCATCGACGGGGTGACCTACAAGCTCGCGCTGCTGCCCTCGGGCATCGTGCGCAAGGGCAAGCTGAGCGTGATCGGCAACGGCGTGGTGCTCGACCCCTGGGCGCTGCTGGCCGAGATCGACAAGCTGCGCGGCCAGGGGGTGGAGGTCACCACCGACAACCTGATGGTCGCCGAGAACGCGCCGCTGATCCTGCCGATCCACGGCGAGCTGGATCGCGCCCGCGAAGAGCAGAATGCGACCGCCAAGATCGGCACCACCGGGCGCGGCATCGGGCCGTGCTATGAGGACAAGGTCGGGCGCCGGGCGATCCGGGTGGCGGACCTCGCCGATCCCGCGACGCTGGAATCGCGGCTCGACCGGCTGCTGACCCACCACGACGCGCTGCGCCGCGGGCTGGGCCTGCCCGAGATCGACCGCGCCGCGCTGACCGCGCAGCTGATGGAAGTGGCCCCCAAGGTCCTCCCCTACGCCGCCCCGGTCTGGAAGGTGCTGGCGGAGCGTCGCAAGGCCGGCGACCGCATCCTGTTCGAGGGGGCGCAGGGCGCGCTGCTGGACATCGACTTCGGCACCTATCCCTATGTGACGTCGTCGAACACGCTGGCCGGCATGGCGTCCACCGGCTCCGGCCTCGGTCCGTCGGCGGTGGATTTCGTGCTGGGCATCGTGAAGGCCTACACGACGCGGGTGGGCGAAGGCCCGTTCCCGACCGAGCTGCATGATGCGGTCGGCGAGCGGCTGGGCGAGCGGGGCCATGAGTTCGGCACCAATACCGGGCGGAAGCGGCGCTGCGGCTGGTTCGATGCGGTGCTGGTGCGCCAGACCTGCATGACCTCGGGCGTCACCGGCATCGCGCTGACCAAGCTCGACGTGCTGGACGGGTTCGAGGAGCTCAAGATCTGCACCGGCTACGAGCTGGACGGGGAGATGCTGGACCACCTGCCCATCGCCTCCGACCGTCAGCGCCGCTGCAAGCCGGTCTACGAGTCGATGCCGGGCTGGTCGCAGTCCACCGTCGGCGCGCGGTCCTGGGCGGAGCTGCCGGCCGAAGCGGTGAAATACGTCCGCCGGGTCGAGGAGCTGATCGGCTGCCCGGTGGCCCTGCTGTCGACCAGCCCGGAGCGGGACGACACCATCCTGGTGTCCGATCCGTTCGCAGGTCGATGAGCCTGTCCCACAAGGCCCGCCGACGCTGGGCGGTGGTGCTGCTGCTGGTGTGGCTGCCGCTGTTCGTGGTGGCCGCGCTTTATGTGACGAGCCTGTTCGACCGGCCCTCGGTCTGGGTGGAGCTGGCGATCTACGTGGTGCTGGGCGTGATATGGGCCCTGCCGTTCCGCGCCGTGTTCCGCGGCGTGGGCCGGGCGGCGCCCGAGGACGAGACGGACCGGGGCTGACGCCCCCTCCGGGCCGGTGCGGGGGCGACGCGACCTTCCGCCGGCCGCCTCGCCCGATCTCCCTGCGCCGCCGCGGCGCGGGGGATCGGCGCGGAAACGGACCTTGCCATGCCGCGCGGCAGAGACCCGGGAGCGGACCCGCACAGGTTGAGAGCGAATCGCGCGCCACGAAAGTAACTCGCCACGCGTTCGGACCAAGTGTGAACAAGGCGCTTAAAGCGTGCTGATTGCCTCAACATTGGATGCGCATCTCGTCGCACCCACGCCGCCTATGTCCGGATCCGCCCGTCGCAGCCCGACACAAACCCGCCTCAATTGAACCGCAATCCTGCGCAGCCCCCGCTTTCCGAGTGCGAGGTTCCGAGCTTTCGCGGGTGTGTGTGGGATGTGCCGATCACGCATCTGCAAATTTGTGCATCTGCGAGATAAGCTTGGGGGTGATGCGACCGCCCGGAACCTCTCCTCGGGATTGGGGGGACCCCGAAGTCCATTCATCCTGCCACAATCAGGCTGTTTAGCAAGAGATAAAGTGACTTCTGCCGATTTTTCAGGAGACGCCCGTCGCTTTTTTGAGCGCCCGAAAGCCTTGGTCAACGCGCCGAAATGGAGCGACTTTCTATGACTTTCAGGGTTTGTTCATTTTTTTGCAGGCAATTTCACCCTAATCCGCTCTCCCCCCGCTCGGCGGATGCGGCCCTCTAAATTGTTGCGGCCTCGTTCAGATTTCATTAATACTTTATCCAATCCGGAGACAAAGCGGCGACCCGGGCCTCCTGCGAGATTTTGTTGGAAAGTTCCGTTCAGCTTGCAGATACTCAAGCTTCATGTGAGTTGCGTGAGCGCCGGAGCGTAAGACCGGAGGATGGAATGCGTGTTCTGCTAGTGGAAGATGAAGCGGTGTTGGCCGGCCAGGTTCAGCGCGCGCTCGAATCGGAGGGCCGCGTGGTGGACGTGGCGCGGGACGGCGAGGAAGGCAGCTTCCTCGGGTCCACCGAACCCTATGATGCCATCGTGCTCGACCTCGGCCTGCCCAAGAAGGACGGCAACGCCGTGCTTCGCGACTGGCGCGAGAGCGGGATCAAGGCCCCCGTGCTGGTGCTGACCGCACGGGATTCCTGGCGGGACAAGGTCGCTGGGCTGGACAGCGGCGCCGATGACTACCTCACCAAGCCGTTCCAGATGGACGAGCTGCTGGCGCGCCTGCGCGCGCTGATCCGGCGGTCTTCGGGCCAGCCCAACCCGGTGTTCAAGCAGGGCGGCCTGGAATTCGACACCCGCTCGGGCCGCGTCACCGTGGAGGGCGAGCAGGTTCAGCTCACCGCGCAGGAGACCAACGTGCTGGGCTACCTGATCCTCAACAAGGATCGCGTGGTCAGCCGCACCGAGCTGTCCGAGCATGTCTACGGCTACGACACGGAGCGCGACAGCAACACCATCGAGGTGTTCATCGGTCGTCTGCGCAAGAAGCTCGGCCAGAAGATCATCGTCACCATCCGCGGCCGCGGCTACCAGTTCGACGGAAGCTGAGGCTTGGGAGGACTGTCGCTCCGCGCCCGCGCGGTTTTAGGCGGCATTGTCTGGATCGTGTTCGCGCTCGGCGTGTCGGGATGGCTCCTGGTGGGGGCCTTCGACGGCATCGCCGAGCGCGCGTTTTCGCGGAACCTCTCCGCGCAGCTCGACCAGCTTGAAAGCCTCATTCTCACCGGCGCCCTCGAATCCGACGCGAGCCAGACGCGCCTCGCCAATCCCCGCTATCTCCAACCCGGCTCCGGCTATTACTGGCAGGTGCAGCGCCCCGACGGGGTGCTGGTCCGATCGCCCTCGCTGGGCGCCGAGACGCTGCCGATGCGCGAGCTGACGCTGGGCGAGACCAGCTTCACCGCGCGCGCCCCCGAGGGATTTCTGATCCTGACCCGGGTGCGGGCGGTGAAGGCGACCGAGGGCGAAGGCCTGTGGCGGATCTACGCCGCGGAGGCGGTGGTGCGCCTGTCGCTGGACAAGCTGGAGTTCCGCCGTTCGCTGTTCGCGGCGCTGATCGGGCTGGGCGGCGCGCTGTCGCTGGCCGCGACCGCGATGACCGGCATGGTGCTGCGCCCGCTGGTCGGCCTGCGCTCGGCGTTCTGGGTGTATCGTTCGGGCGAGGCGGAACGGATCGAAGGGCGCTATCCCCCCGATCTGGAGCCGCTGGTCGCCGACCTGAACGAATTGCTGGAGCGCAACGCCAAGATCATCGGGGCCGCGCGCCGGCAGGCGGCCGATCTCGCCCATGCGCTGAAGACCCCGGCGGCGATCATCCGCAACGAGCTCGACACCCTCGGCTCACCCCAGCCGGAGATGCGCGACGCGCTGGCCCGGATCGACGCGCTGATGATCCGCTACACCGCCCGCGCAAGGCTCGCCGGGGCCAACGCGCCGGGCGCTTCGGCCGAAGTCGGCCCGCTGCTCGGCGGGCTCGGCCGGGTGATGGAGCGGGTGCATTACGACAAGGTCATCGACCTCGACCTCGACGCGCCCGCCGGCCTGCGGGCGCGGATGGAGGGCGAGGATCTGGAGGAGCTGGCCGGCAACCTGATCGACAACGCCTTCAAATGGGCGCGGGCCGCGGTGCGGGTCTCGGCCCGGCGCCTGCCCGGGCGGATCGAGATCGTGGTGGAGGACGACGGCCCCGGCATCCCCCCCGAAAGCCGCGAGACCGCGATGCGCGAGGGCGGGCGGCTGGACGAGACGGTGCCGGGCACCGGGCTCGGCCTCGCCATCTGCGCCGATATCGTGGAGGCCTATGAGGGCGCGCTGACGCTGGAGACGTCGGAGCTGGGCGGGCTGCTGGCCCGGGTCCGGCTGCCTTTGGCGCGGCAGGATCCGCCCAAGGTCGACGCCTGAGGGCGGCGCCGCGCTCAGACCTGGGCGGCGGGGGCGGCGCGGATCCGGGCCGGCGCCGCGTCGGGCTGTCGGGCGGGACCGCGAGCCGGGGTCCGCATCGGGCCGCGCCGCCCGAAGCCGGCGAAAGCGCCGCGCCAGATCGGCCGCGGCTCGATCCAGGGCAGGTCGAGCACCGAGGTCAGGGCCAGCAGATCGGACGTGTCGAAATGGATTTCGGTGCCGTCCCCGCCGCGACGCAGCCGGCCGCCGAGCCGCAGGCCCAGCCGCTGCATCGGCGCGTTCTCGGGCAGGGTCAGCGCCATCAGCCGGCCGATGCCGCGCCGGGCGGCGACGCCGGCGGCGGCGCGCATCAGACCGGCGGCGACGCCGCTGCCGCGCCACGGCCCCTCGACGCTCAGCGCCACTTCGGCCATGTCGTCGCCCATCGGCGCGACCTCGATCATCGCGCGCACTTTCCAGCCGCCGCCCGGGGCCAGCGCCAGCAGGCTGAGCGGAGAGCCCCCCGCCGTCGCCACCGAGTGCCGGCGCAGGGAGGTCTCGCCGATCGCGCCGCAGAAGCGCAGGTTCCGGTCGGCCTGGCTGAGGCGCATGAAATGCGCCTCGATCGCCGCGGCGTCGTCGGCCCAGGCCCGGCGCGGGGCCATCAGCGGATGCGCGTCGGCCGGGGCCGCCCCGTGCAGGGCGGCGGATCCGGGCGCGTCCCCGGCGGAGCGGCGCAGGAGGGGGAGCGTCCGCTCCGCCTCTCCGCCATGGTGCATCGCAGCATGTTCCATGCGCTTCAGATAACGCATCCACGCCCGAGCGCGAGGGGAAACGTCATGCATCATACGCATATCGGATCGCCGCCGGGCGGATGGTTCGCGATTTCGGAGATCGGCTGACCGAGCGTTACGCTTTGTTAACGCTGATCTTCGGACAATCGCTCGGGCGCCGCCCTGTCTCGTTCCCGAGGTGGAAGCAATGCGCCGGACGCGGGGCTCGGGGTCCATGCTGCGACGCACAATCTCCGGGGCGCCACGGCCGCCTGCGCGCCACGTCGCGGTTGCGGCCCCGCCCCCTGGCGTGCTGATGTCGGCCCGCATGCCGCCCCTGCCCGGAGCCTCCCCATGACCGACCGCCAGCGCTTTCGTTCCGCCCACCATACCGGCGCCTTCTGGGCCCATGTGGAGGACGACCGCGTGGTCGGGGTGGAGCCGTTCGAGCAGGACGCCGCCCCCGACCCCGCCACCATCGCCGCCTGGCCGGAGGCCGCCCATGCCGCGCATCGCATCGCCCGCCCCTCGGTCCGCCGCGGCTGGCTGAAGCGGGCGGAGAAGAACGGGCGGATCACCTCGCAGGGGGCCCGCGGCGAGGACGCCTTCGTCGAACTGCCCTGGGACGAGGCGCTGGATCTCGCGGCCGGGGAGCTCGCCCGCGTGCGCCGCGACCACGGCGCGCCGGCGATCTTCGGCGGCTCCTACGGCTGGTCCGCCGCAGGCCGCCTGCACCATGCGCAGGGGCTGACCCGGCGCTTCATGTGGGCGCTCGGCGGCGCCACCGGGCAGGTGACCAATTACAGCTACGGGGCCGGCATGACCCTGCTGCCGCATATCCTCGGCTCGAACGAGGCGGTGATGGGCATGGGCTCCGACTGGCGCCAGATCGCCGAGCATTGCGATGTGCTTGTCGCCTTCGGCGGGCTGAATGCGAAGAACTGGCGGGTGCAGTCGGGCGGCTTCGGACAGCATTCCTTTGGACGGGTCGCCGGGCTGCTGGATGCGGCGAAGACGCGGGTGATCAACGTCTCCCCGCTCAGGTCGGACACCGAGGGGGTGGCGGCCGAATGGCTCCCCGTCCGCCCCGGCGCCGATGCCGCGCTGATCCTGGCGCTGGCCTGGTGCGTGCAGGACCGGGGGGCGGAGGACACGGCCTTCCTCGCCTCGCATACCGAAGGCTACGCGCCGTTCCGCGCCTATCTGCGCGGCGAGCCCGACGGCATCGCCAAGACCCCCGAATGGGCGGCGGAGCTGACCGGACTCGCGGCGGGCGAGATCGCGGCGCTTGCCGAGGCGATGATCGGAACCCGGGTGATGCTGACCGCCACCTGGTCGATCCAGCGCGCCGATCACGGGGAACAGCCCTATTGGGCGCTGATCGCGCTCGCCTCCATGCTGGGTCAGGTCGGGCTGCCGGGCGGCGGGGTGTTCTTCGGCTACGGCTCGATGGGCGGCATCGGCGGGCCCCGCTACCGCACCCCCCTGCCCGGCCTGCCGGTGCCGTTCCGCGACGGCGACCTGCGCATCCCGGTCGCGCGCGTCGCCGACCTGCTGCTCAGCCCCGGCGAGACGATGCACTACGACGGCAAGGCCCACGCATATCCCGACATCCGCCTCGTCTACTGGGCCGGCGGCAACCCGTTCCACCATCACCAGGACCTCAACCGCCTGCGCCGCGCGTTCCAGCGCCCCGAGACGATCATCGTGCACGAGCCCTGGTGGACCGCCACGGCGCGCCATGCCGACATCGTTTTCCCGGCGACCATTCCGCTCGAGCGCGACGACATCGGCGGCACCTCGCGCGACGGCTACATCCTGTCGATGGAACGCGCGGTGCCCGCCCATGGCGAGGCGCGGGACGATTTCGCGATTTTCTCCGCGCTCGCCGACCGTCTGGGGGCGGGCGAGACGTTTCATGAGGGGCTGGACGCGCAGGGCTGGCTGCGGCGGCTCTTCGACGAGATCGGCTCGGAGCTCTCCTGGCGCGGCATCAATCCGCCCGATTTCGACACGTTCCGGGCCGAGGGCTTCTTCAAGCTGCCCGAGCCGGAGGCGCGCTACGACCTGATGGCCGATTTTCGCGCCGACCCGGTGGGGGCGGCCCTGCGCACGCCGTCCGGCAAGATCGAGATATTTTCGAAGACCATCGCGGATTTCGGCTATGCGGACTGCCCCGGCCACCCGGTGTGGATCGCGCCGAAGGAATGGGCGGGGACGGCCGGAGCGACCAGGCTGCACCTGCTGTCGAACCAGCCCAAGGACAAGCTGCACAGCCAGCTCGACGGGTTGGGGCCGGTGCAGGACTCGAAGCGCGCCGGGCGGGGAGAGCTGCTGATGCATCCCGACGACGCCGCCGCCCGCGGGCTGGAGGACGGCGCCGTGGTGCGCGTCTTCAACGACCGGGGCGCGTGCCTCGCCGGGCTGCGCGTGTCCGACGGGATCCTGCGGGGCGTGGCGCGGATGCCGACGGGGGCGTGGTTCGACCCCGATATCGACGATCCTGCGGCGCCCGAGCGGCACGGCAATCCCAATGTGCTGACCCGCGACGAGGGCACGTCGAAGCTGGGCCAGGGCTGTTCCGCCCAATCCTGCCTGGTCGAGGTCGAGCCCTGGACCGCCCCCGCCCCCCGCATCCGCGCCTTCGATCCGCCCGAACTGGTCGCCGTCGAAGATTGAGGCCGCCGCCGGCCCCCGAGAAATCGGGGCGTCGGATGCCCGCTCCGCCGTCTGCGTCTCTGGGGGCGTGATGGGTCGAGCGCAGGGCATTTCCGGGGATCGCCGTCCGGGCCCGGCTCGCGGACGCCCGCCCCGGCAAGGCCCGTTTCGGCGATCGGCCGAGGCCCACCGACCCCCTCCTCCGGCACGCGCCCGCCGCCCGATCAGAAGCGGATGCCGCGCACCGGGTCGAAGGTGACGGTCAGCTCGGCCCAGCGGTCATGGTCGCGGGCGGGCAGGTCGAACCCCTCCGCGGCGCCCGCCTCCACCGCGCGGATGGCGAGCTCCACCGCCTCCGTCCAGTCGCGGCCGGTCGCGTCCCGCGGCGTCACCACCTCGGGCGTGGCGAGGAGCCGTGCGGACGGGTCGAGCCGGACCCGCAGCACCACGCCCAATCGCCGCCAGTCGGGCAGGTCGCGCAGGCGGGGCAGCGCCCAGTTGCGGGCCAGAACCTCCCGCATCCGGCTCGCCTCCCCGGTGGTGAGGGCGGGGGACGGCGCGCTGGGGATCCGGCGGATCTCGCCATCGCCCAGCACGATGACGGCGGCGCCCGCGCCGGCGCCGGCTTCGGCCCCGGTTTCGGCCCCCCGCTCCGCCCCCCGGTCCGAGCCGGCGAGGTCCTGCGGCAGCATCCCCAGCGCCGTCATCGCGGCGACGGCCAGGTCCAGCGTCCCGGTCGGGACGGCGCGGGGGGCGGCGTCGCCGGCGCCCCAGGCGAGCGACGCCGCGGCGAGGCTCGCCCCTTCGCACCACGCCTCCACATGCCGCCGCTCCCCGCCCAGCAGCATCCGCAGACGCACCACCGGGCCGCGCGCATCCTCCAGCGTCCAGGCGTCGGAGAACGGGGCCATCGCGCGGGCCAGCCCGGCGGCGACGGCCATCGCCTGCAGGCGGGAGAGGCAGTGGCCAGGTGCGGCGAAACTCGCGCCCGCCTCCGCCTCGTCGATCATGTCGGCGAGGCGGGCGGGGATTTCGGTGGCGAGCAGCGCCAGCGCGCCGGCCCCCAGCGCAGGGCCGTGCCCGCCGTCGCGCCCGCCCCCGAAAGGCGGCCATGGGACTTGCGGCGTCGGCAGGCCGGGCGTCTGCGCCCCGGAAGGCGCCGCGCACAAGAACAGCGCGGCGCAAAGGAAACGTCGGATCAAACCGCGATCCTCCACGATCATCATCACTGCACCTGGATGCAGATAATCGCAGTTAAGTTAACTCAACGTTATCAGCCCCTCGCCGGGCGCGGACCGCGAATCGTGGGCGGGCCTCAGCCCGATCAGGCGCCGAGGCGCGAGGAAGCGCGGATCACCAGCCGCGCCTCGGGGGCGCGGCCGGAGCCGACCGCAACGGCCCCGCCTTGCTCCTCCCCGATCAGCGCCGGGATCAGCAGCGCCACCGCCACGCGCGCCACTTCGGGCAGGCTCAGCGCCACCGCGGTCAGCGGCGGGTCGGAGGCGAGCGCCCGCGGCCCGTCATAGCGGGTGACCACCCGCAGATCGGCGGGGATCGAGCGGCCGAGCTCCCGCGCCGCCCGGCAAGCCCCGGCCGCGAAGACGTCGACCAGCGCCAGGATGCCGTCGATGTCGGGATGGGCGCGCAGCAGGTCTTGCGCGGCCGCGTGCCCGCCGGCTTCGCCCGCCTGCTCGGGCACCCGCACCGCGAGGGGCGCCATCCCGGCCCGCGCGGCGAACCGGGCGTAGGCGGCCTCGGTCTCGATATGGCTGGTGCGGCGCGCGGCGCCGGTGATCAGGGCGATGCGGGTCGCGCCCTCTTCCGCCAGGTGGTTGAGCAGCAGGTCGGCGGTCTCGGTGGAGCGCAGGTCGACCGCCGGGGCCTCCGGCCGGCCGGGCTGGCGGCCGATGCGGATCACCGGCAGGCCGCGGGCCTCCAGCCGCGCGGCGAAGGGGTCGTCCTCGGCCGGTTCGACCAGCAGGGCGCCGTCGATCATCAGGTCCTCGATCGGGGCGGGCGAGGCCTCCATCGGCGGGACCAGCACCAGGGCGAGGCCGGCGCGCAGGGTCTCCTCCGCCGCCGTGGCCGCGATCTCCATCATGAAACCGAGGCGGGAGGACCCTCCGGCCACCGCGAAGGGCATCGCCGAGAAGAGGCCGATGGCCGAGGCCCGACCCGATCGCAGCCGCCGCGCCACCGGATTGGGCCGATAGCCCAGCCGCTCCGCCGTCGCCTTGACCCGTTCGGCCAGGGTCGGATCCACGTAGCGCTTGCCCGACAGCGCGTTCGACACGGTGGACGGGGCGATCCCCATCTCCCGCGCGATGTCCAGAATCGTCACCCGACGCGGCTGATTCCCTGGCATGACCTTCCCTAACGTCCACACGCGCACAAGTTTAACGCAAACCCTGCGCAACTTTTGCTCAGAAACTATGAAAGCGACGCCCGGCGCCTGCCGGAAGCCAGAAATCGGTTCACGCGGCGGAGGAAAATCGTTTTTCTAATTTCGACGAAACGATTTCCCAGCACGAGGCAGACCATGACCATGACCCTTGACCGAAAGCAAGCCGCCCCCGCGCTGCCGGATCAGGTCACGGCGCGACGGCGCGGGGCGGGCCTCACCGCCCATGATCCGGTCCGCTCGGCCGGGGGGCTGACGCTCTACGCGCCGCAGACCGCGGCGGGGAAGGTGGCGCTGGTCGACGAGACGGGGCGGGAGGTTCATACGTGGCGGCTCCCCGTCCGCCCCGGCCGCCACGCGGTGCTGCTGCCCAACGGCAATCTGGGCTATAACGGCGCATGTCAGGATGGCCCGGTGCTCTACGGCATCTGGCCGCTGTGGCGGGGCGGGGACTTCATGGAGGTCGCGCCGGATGGCGAAATCCTGTGGCGCCATCGCGACCCGGCCCACCACCATGACGCGCAGTGGCTGGCGAATGGCGATCTGCTTTACACCGCCGCCCATCCCCTGCCCGAGGACATTGTTCGCCGCCTCGGCGCCCCCGCCGGCGCCACGGTCTACGGCGACGTGGTCAAGCAGGTGAACCGCGCCGGCGAGACGGTGTGGGAATGGAGGTCGTGGGAGCATATCTCGCCCGAGGATTTCCCGACGCAGGCCGTCTTCCATCAGGATCACTGGCCGATGATCAACGGGCTGTGGGACGCGCGGGGGGGCAAAGTGCTGATGAGCCTGCGCACCACGTCGGGGGTGATCGCGGTGGACAAGGCCTCGGGCGAGGTGACCTGGACCTTGGGGCAGGACGTGCTCGCCCAGCAGCACACGCCGGTGGAACTGGATGACGGCAACGTGCTGGTCTTCGACAACGGGACGATGCGCCCCGGCGTCAGCTCGCATTATTCCCGCGTGATCGAGGTCGACCCGGCGACCAACGCCATCGTCTGGGAATACCGCGATTCCAACGGCCCGTCATTCTTCTCGCCGTTCATGGGCGGGGCCCAGCGGCTGTGGAACGGCAACACCTTCATCACGGACAGCGCCTCGGGGCGGCTCTTCGAAGTCACGCCGGCGAAAGAAGTGGTCTGGGAATACGTTATTCCCGATTTCGCGCCTTACCCCGAGCCCGGGCTCGTCGGCAAGATCGACGGCAGCCATAACAGCGTGTTCCGCGCCTACCGCTATCGTCGGGAGGACGCGCCATGGCTGCGATAGACCTCGGCGCCCGCGCGCCTGACGCGAGAGGACCCGCGATGACCGCCTCCGCCCCCCCGCCCGGATCGCAGGCCGCATCCGCGTCCCGAGCCGCGCGAAAACCGATGCGTGAAACCGCGCCGATGCTGCCCGCCCTCGGCCGGACGCTCGCCGGCCCGCTGCGCCCGGTGGTGTCGCTGGGCTTCGTGCTGGCGATCTGGTCGGCGGTCTCGCTCGCCGGGCTGGTCAACGAGGCGCTGTTCCCCGCGCCCTGGACCGTGGTTTCGGCCTTCGTGGAGATGGCCGAGCAGGGGGTGCTGTGGGAGGATCTTCGGGTCTCGCTCGGCCGCGCCGCCATCGGGTTCTTCATCGGCGCGTCGCTGGGCGTCGTGGCCGGGCTGGTGACCGGACGGACGCAGCTCTTCCGCATGCTGCTCGGCCCGTTCCTGAGCCTGATGCGCCCGATCCCGGCCATCGCGCTGGTCCCGGTCGCCATCGTCTGGTTCGGGATCGGCGAAGGCTCCAAGCATTTCGTCATCGCCTACACGGTGTTCCTGACGGTCTGGTTCAACACCCATCACGGCATGGAATACGTGCCGGAGATCTACATCCGCGCCTCCCGGTCTCTGGGCGCATCCCGCCTGCGCGAATTCCTGATGGTGGTGATCCCCGCCGCCGCCCCGCATATCGCGGCCGGCATCCGATTGGGCGTTGCGCTGGCGCTGCTGAGCCTCGTCGCCGCCGAGCTGACAGGGGCGTCCTCGGGCATCGGCTATCGGCTCCAGGAGGCCCGCCAATATGTGCGGACCGACCGGATGTTCGCGCTTCTCTTCGTCCTCGGCGTCGCCGGCGCTCTGGTGGACCAGATCGTCCACCGCATCTGCAGGCGGCTCGTCCATTGGGAGCAGGCATGATGAACACGCAGGCTGAGACCCGCGGCAAGGTCGAATTCCGCGAAGTCGAAATCGCCTTCGACGGCCCCAAAGGCCCGATCCCCGCCGTCACCCGGACCTCGCTGACGCTGGCGCCGGGGACCTTCACCGCGATCATCGGCCCGTCGGGCTGCGGCAAGTCCACACTGATGAACGCCGCCGCCGGCTTCATCCGGCCGGTGCATGGCGAGATCCTGGTCGACGGCGCCCCGGTGCGCGGCCCCGACCCGGAAGTGGGGGTGATCTTCCAGCAATACGCCCTGTTCCCGTGGCTCTCGGCGCTCGGCAATGTCGACTTCGCCCTGCGCCGCTTCGGGATCTCGAAGGCGGAACGCCGCGCCAAGGCCATGGCCGCCTTGGCCGAGGTCGGGTTGCAGGGGCAGGAGAAGAAGTATCCCGGCCAGCTCTCGGGCGGCATGAAGCAGCGGGTGGCCATCGCGCGCACCTTCGCGGGCCAGCCCAAGGCGCTCTTGATGGACGAGCCTTTCGGCGCGCTCGACGCCCAGACGCGGGGCGCGATGCATGAGCTGCTGACCGGCGTCTGGCGCGCGCACCAGGCCACCGTCCTCTTCATCACCCATGACGTGGACGAGGCGTTGGTGCTGGCCGATCGCATCCACGTCATGTCCGCAGGCCCCGGGCGGATCGTGGAGACCTTCGATCTCTCCGCCCCCCGCCCCCGCTCCGCCGCCCGTTTCGACGGCGACCAGCTCGCCATGCGGGCCCGAATTCTCGAGCTGCTGCGGCCCGCCGCCGTGGCCGCCTGACCCCCTTTGAACCTGATCCAGGGAATGCCATCATGAAACCGACCCTTCGCGCCGCCTTCCTCGCGCTCGTCGCCGCCGCCTCGCCCGTCGTCGCCTCCGCCGCCGAAAAGCTGGTCTTCGCCTGGTCGCCCAACCCGCAGACGCCGCAGGTCGATGTGGCGCTCGCCAAGGGCTATTTCGCCGATG
This sequence comes from Albimonas sp., assembly GCF_055129145.1. Taxonomy (NCBI): domain Bacteria; kingdom Pseudomonadati; phylum Pseudomonadota; class Alphaproteobacteria; order Rhodobacterales; family Paracoccaceae; genus Albimonas; species Albimonas sp. Next base: position 13,717 of record NZ_JBSRTQ010000053.1, read on the forward strand.
CCGGGCTGGAGGTGGAGATCGTGTCCTTCCCCTCGGGCCGCGAGGGGTTCGAGGCGCTGATCGGCGGGCAGGTCGACGTCGCCTTCATGGCCGAGTTCCCGGCCGCCGTCGGCATCCTGCGCGGACAATCCTTCGCGGTGATCGGGGACCTTGCGCGCTTCACCGGCTCGCGCATCATCGGCAACGGCAAGGCGACGCAGCTGGCCTCGCCCGCCGATCTCGCCGGACTGAAGATCGGCACGACGCTGGGCACCAATGTCGACTTCTACCTTTCGAAAGTGCTGAAAGAGGCCGGAGTCGAGGCCACCGTGATCAATGCCGGGCCCGCCGACCTAGCCCCCGCCGTGGCGCGGGGCGACGTGGACGCGATGGTGACGTTCCCGACCTTCTATTCGGCCGCGAAATCCGCGCTCGGCGACGATTACCGCGAGCTGCGGGCCCCGGGCTATCAGGTGCACTACATCCTCGCGGCGTCCGGCGCCGCCGTGGCCGGGAAGCAGGCGGCGCTGGCCGGTTTCATGAGCGCGCTGGCCAAGGCCGACGCCGACGTGAAGGCCGACCCGTCCGCCGCGCAGGACGCGGTGCTCGCCAACATGAAGGGGGCGATGCCGAAACCGGCGCTGGCGGCGATGTGGGCGGATGTGGAGATCGGGCTGGAGCTGACCTCCGACCTCGCCGAGCTGATCGCCGAGGAGGCCGCCTGGATCGTGGCGAAGGGCGTGGTCAAGGCCGAAGCGCCTGACGTCGCCACCGTGCGCGCCGCCTTCGACCCGGCCCCGCTGACCGCCGCCGCGCCCGAGGCGGTCCGGCTGGACTGACCGGAGGCCCGCCGATCACCAGCCCCGGCGCCCCCGCGCCGGGGCTGGTGCAATGACGCATCGCCCTTTCGTCACATGTCGGGTGTGGCTGCCGTTGCGTCGAAATCAATGGATTCGAAACCCACCTTTCGATTACGACACCTCGATACGGCGAAAAAAATGGTTGGGTCGATGCGCAGGTCAGAGGTGTTTTCGGAAGCGGGTCGCCCGCTCGGCCCCGTGATCGGCCCCGTGATCGGGCCGCTGATCGGCCCGCTGATCGGGATATCGGTCGCGGCGCTCGGCGCCGGCGCGGCCCGCGCGCAGGAGGCGGCGGCGGCCTCGCCCGCGCTGCCCGACCCGCTGACCCCCGAGACCATCCGCGCGCTCGTCGCCAGCCTCTCCGACGCCGAGGTCCGCGGTCTGCTGCTCGAGCGGCTCGACGCGGTGGCCGAGACTCAGGCCGCCGCCGCGGCGACGACCGGGCCGGGCATGGGCGAGATCCTCGCCGGCGTCGGCGCGCATGTCGCGACGGTCGCCGCCAATATCGGCGCGGTGGTCGGCGACATCGGCCGGATGATCGCGGGGCTGGCCGGCGGTTCCTTCGGCGGGGCGCTGTTGTTCCTGCTGGTGCTGGGGCTTTCCGCCGGCCTCGGGCTTGGCGCGCGCTACGGCGCGACCCGCGGGCTCGACCGAGCCCCCGCGCGCCCCGGCCGCGCCGGCGGGATGGAGGCGATGTTCGGCCCCCGCGTCGGCGCCGCGCTCGGCCGGTTCGCGCGCGGGCTGCTCGGCATCCTCGCCTTCGCAGCGGCGGCGGGCGCGGCCAACGCCCTGCTCGGCGGCCTCCTGCTCGGCGATCCGCGGCGGGTGGAGGCGAGCTGGATGCTGCTCATCGCCTTCGGCGTGAACGTGGCGCTGGTCGCCCTCCTCCTCCAACTCACCCTGTCGCCGGAGCGGCCGGACCTGCGCTGCCTGTCGGCGGACGACGCCACGGCCCGGCGGGTCGGCGCCTCGTTCCTCGGGCTCGCGATCCTGATGGCCGCGCTCTCCCAGCTCGCCGCGCTGCAGACGCTCTTCGGGCTCGACATCCGCGCCAACGGCTACGCGACGCTCGCCAACCTCGCCTTCTGCCTCGTCGCCATCGGCTTCGTGTGGCGGGAGCGGCGGTCGCTCGCCGCGATGATGGCCGCCCCCGGCGAGGCGACGACGCCCGGGTCCTGGCCGCATCTGTGGCCGCGGCTCGCGATCGGGCTGATCGGCCTGCAATGGCTGATCGCGGAGATCCTGGTCGTGATCGACCGCGGCGACCTGATCCGGGGCCAGGGCAAGCTGTCGGTGATCCTGGTGCTGCTGCTGCCCGGCATCGACTCGCTGATCCGCGCCATCGCCGACCGCCTTTCGCCGGAGGCCTCGGGCGAGGGCGAAGGCGCCCTGCGCGCCGCCGAGGCCACGGGGCGCGCCTATCTGCGCATCGGGAGGGTGTTCGTCTACCTCGCGCTGGTGCTGCTGATCACCAAGCTATGGGGGCTCAGCCTCTTCGGCCTGGCCGCCACCGGAGTCGGGGCGGGCGTGGCCGCGGGGCTTGTCAAATTTCTGTCGATCTGCGGGGTCGGCTACCTGATCTACGAACTGGTCAACGTTCAGATCAACCTGCGCCTCGCGCGCGAGATGACCGGCTCCGTCCCCACCGACGAGGAGCGGGCCGAGGCCGGCGGCGAAGGCGGCGCGCCCGCCGGCATGGGCGCCTCGCGGCTCGCCACCGTGCTGCCGCTGATCCGCTGGGTGGCGCTCGGCTCGATCATCGGCTTCACCCTGCTGCTGGCGCTGAGCCAGGCCGGCGTCGACATAGCGCCGCTGCTGGCCGGGGCCGGGGTCTTCGGCCTCGCCATCGGGTTCGGCGCGCAGACGCTGGTCAAGGACGTGGTCTCGGGCCTGTTCTTCCTGGTCGACGATGCGTTCCGCCAGGGCGAATACATCGACGTCGGCGGCACGCTGGGCACGGTGGAGAAAATCTCGATCCGCTCGGTCCAGCTGCGCCACCATCGCGGCGCGGTGCACACGATCCCCTATGGCGAGATCGCCAAGGTCACCAACTACAGCCGCGACTGGGTGATCGTGAAGCTGAAGTTCACCGTGCCGTTCGGGACCGACCCGAACAAGGTGAAGAAGATCTTCAAGCAGATCGGCAAGGACATGGAGGCGATGCCCGAGTTCAAGAACGACTTCATGCAGCCGTTCAAGAGCCAGGGCGTGCTCGAATTCGACGATGTCGGCATCGTTCTGCGCGGCAAGTTCATGGCCCGGCCCGGAACCCAGTTCATGATCCGCAAGGAGATCCTCAACCGCATCCACGTAGCCTTCGCCGCGGCGGGGATCGAATTCGCCCGGCGCGAGGTGCGCGTCCGGGTCGACGAGAGCGACGAGGAAGGGGCCGCGGACGGACCCCGCGACCGCCGGATCGCGGCGGCCGCGGCGGCCGAAGCGGCCGCGGCCCAGACGCCGCAGCCGGGCTGATCCCGTCGCCGAGGGGGGCGAGGGGCAGGCGCGGGCGGCGTGACGAGACGGATGACGAGACGGACGAGGATGCGGGCTCCGTGGGGGAGGCCGCGCACGCGAACCAGGAGAGCGACCTTGGCGGAAATGCTGCACCCGGAGGCGATGGCGCACGCGCCCTATTTCATCGCCGGTCCGCATGAGACGGACCAGATGCTGGTGGTGATGGGGCTGATGCTGATCGCGGTGGTGGTGACCATCGGCGTGCTCTACTTCAAGCTGCACGCCCTGCCCGAGCGGATGGCGCATGGGGCCAACAGCTCGCAGCTGCAGCTGGTCGGCGTGATGACGCTGCTGGCGCTGTTCACTCACAACAACCTGTTCTGGGTGCTGGCGCTGCTGCTGGCGGCCTTCAAGATCCCCGATTTCAACGGACCGATGCGCGACATCGCCGACGCCATCCGCGGCAAGCCCCGCGCGATCCCCGAAGACGACCCGTTCGCGGAAAGTCACCCGACGCACGACCCTGCGCCCGCGCCCGCCTACGCGCATCCCGACGCGCCCGCCGCTTCCTCCACCGCCACGGCGCCCGGCGCCGGCCAGGCCATGACCGACCAGGAGCGCGGAAATGCTTGAATTCATGATCTGCGCCACGCTGACCATCCTGCCGGATTACCTGTTCCGGCGTTACGGCCAGGGCAAGCGCTGGGGCCACGAGCTGACCCTGTTCTCGATCTGGACCGAGCTGCGCTGGGGCCTGACGCTCTGCGCGATCCTGACGCTCAGCCTGATCACCATGATCTTCTACCATCACCCGACCACCACCAGCGCGATCTCGGTGTTCCGCACCGTGACCATCCTGCCCGAGGCCGGCGGCCGGGTCGCCGAGGTCAATGTGGCGAACGGCCAGCGTGTGGCGGCGGGCGACGTGCTGTTCCGGCTCGACGACGCCACCGCTCAGGCCCAGGTGGAGACCGCCAGCCGCAAGGTGGCCGAGCTCGACGCCTCGCTGGAAGTGGCGCAGTCCGAGCTCGCCGCCGCCATCGGCCAGGTCGACCAGGCCAGGAGCGCGCTGCAGCAGGCGACCGATGAGCTCGACCGCTCCACCGAGCTCGCCAAGCGCAATTCCAACGTGGTCAGCGGGCGGGAGCTCGACCGGCTGCAGAACGTGGTCGACGCGCGCAAGGGCGGGGTCAGCTCGGCCATCGCCAACCAGGGCGCGGTGGAGTCGAAGATCAACACCCTGCTGCCAGCCCAGAAGGCCAGCGCCGAGGCGGCGCTGAACCAGGCCCAGGTGGCGCTCGACAAGACCGTGATCCGCGCCGGCGTCGGCGGGCGGGTGGAGCAGTTCGCGCTGCGCGTCGGCGACTATGTCAGCGCGGTGCTGCGCCCGGCCGGCGTGCTGATCCCCGAGGATCTGGTCGGCGGGCGGGTGGTGGCCAATTTCGACCAGGTCTCGGCCCAGGTGCTGAAAATCGGGATGGTCGGCGAGGTCGCCTGCATGTCGACCCCGTTCGACATCATCCCGATGGTGGTCACCGACATCCAGTCGGTCATCGCCGAGGGTCAGTTCCGCCCCACCGACCAGCTGGCCGGCGCCATGCTGCGCGGCGCCCCTGGCGGCATCACCGTCTACATGGAGCCGATCTTCGCCGAGGACGCGAAGCTGATCATCCCCGGGTCGCAATGCGTCGCCAACGGCTACACCAGCTTCCACGAGGAGCTGTCGAGCGGCGAGGATCTGCCGTTCGGCCGGTTCCTGTTCTACCATGCGGTCGACGCGACGGCGATCGTGCACGCGGCGATCCTGCGGATCGCGGCGTTCCGGATGCCGATCGACACGCTGGTGCTGTCGGGCGGGCACTGACGCCCCCTGCGTGACACAGCACGGGCGGGCGTCCTCGCGGCGCCCGCTCCCTCTCGCTCCGGGACCCGCCGCCATGACCCAGGCCCCCGCAGATATGGGCGAGCGCCTCGACCGCGGCCATCGCGCCGGCCTGCTCGACGGCCTGCATGCGGTGCTGGCGCTGCGCCACGGAGAGATCCTCGCCGAACGCTGTTGTCCGGGCGAAGACGAAGACTGGGGCCGCCCGCTCGGCCGCGTCGACTTCGGCCCCGACACGCTGCATGCTATTCCGCGCAATGGCATCTGACCGAACAGCCCGGCCCCGACGGCCCGGCGGAGGTGATGGCCGGCATGGGCAATGGCGGCCATCACCTGTGGATCGCGCCCGCGCTGGGGCTGGTGGCGGCGGCGTTCTGCGGGGCCTGCCACCGCCCTGACATGTGGCTGACCCCGACCCTGCTGCTGCAGCGGAGCATCCTGGCCGGGCTCGCCCGCGCTTAGCGCGGTTTCAGGCCCGCCTTCTTCATCGTCCACAGCGCCAGGTCGATGCGGTCCTGGCCGAAGAACGGCTCGCCCTCGAAGGCCAGCGTCGGCACGCCCCAGTGGCCGCAATCCTCGAGCCCCTGCTGGTTGGCCCCGATCGCCGCGTCGAACCCCTCGGGGTCGGCCTCGACCTCCGCCGCCAGCGCAGCGAAATCGAGGCCGGCGCGGGCGACGATGGGGCCGAGGGTCTCGTCCAGGTGCCAGCCCTTCACCCGCTCCCCCCACATCGCCGCGGTGACGTGCAGGATGAAGTCCATCCCCGCCTGCGGTCCCCGCCGCGCCGCCGCGACGCCGAGCCGGGTGATGCGCCGGATATAGGGCTGGTCGGCCGCGATTCTGCGCGTCGCCATGTCCTGCACGATGGGATCGGGGCGAGGGAAGCCGAAGGGCAGCTCCAGGAATTCCGCCACCCGCTTCACGTCGCGCTGCAGATAGGGCACCCAGCCCGCGGGCTCCCGGCTGAAGAAGTCGGGGTCGCGGATGGCGATGGGATAGACCGGCCGCAGGTGGATCGCGAGATCCCATTCCCGCGTCAGCGCGTGCAGCCGCGGCGTCGCGAGGTAGGAATAGGGCGAGCGGAACGAGAAGAAGAGATCGGCGTGCAGGGTCATGACTGGGCTCCCCCCGAGGGTTGGCTTGCGGGCGCGCCCGCTTCAGGCGACGGGCGTCGGCGTTGGATCGCAAGATATTGGAGGGAACCTAGCCCCGCCGTCTGCGGGTCGCCAGAGCCAGCAGGGCCAGCGCCAGGCCCAGAAGCGGCAGCGCCGCGGGCAGCGGGGCCTGGCGGCGGTTGTCCTTTGCGGGGGCGGCATCCTTCGCCTCGGGCCCCGAATCGGATGGCGCAGCGGAACCCGCCCCCGGCGCGGCCGGCACGCTCAGCCCGAAGCCCGGCTCGGTCAGCCCGAAACGGTCGGCGAGCTCGTCGCGCCAGTCATGCATGTCGAAGAACACGGCCGGTCGCCGCTCCGGCTCCAGCGAGAACGACAGCGGCGCGCTGCGCAGGTCGAGCGGATCGTTCGGCCTGGCCGACACCAGCGCCGTGCGGCCCAGGTCCGGGGCGCCATGGTCCGCGCCCCGCTCCGCGCGCCCCGTCCCGCCCTCGGTCAGCGGCAGCGCCGCGGCCCCGCCCGGCGCCAGCGCCCAGAGGCTCGCCCAGGCGACGAACGACATGGCGCGCATGAGACCGCGGCTCGGCGTCGTCGATGCTCCGCACGCTGCGCGCATGCCCGCTCCCCCCAGAGACTCGGCCGGATGAACAGCCGTTTCCGCAGGCCATCGTATACGCCCTAAATCCGTCAAGCGATGTGAAAAAGCGAACAGGTTCCGCGCGACGGCCTTCGCCCCCGAACGCGGTCGCCCGCTTCATCCGCATTTGGAGAATCCGCAGTCGAGGCAGGTCATGCAGCCTTCCATCATCTGCATGCCGAATTCCCCGCAGGCAGGGCAGGCCGTCCCAGAGGCGTGCCCGGATGCGTGGGCGCCGGGCGACGCCACGTCGGGCCCGGCCGTCTCGGCATCCTCGGTCGCCCGCTCGCCCCCCGCCTCGCGCCTCCGCGCCGCCGGATCGGCGGAAAGACCGCGCCCCGCCTCCAGGAACCCGGTCTCGAGCATGTGCTGCTCGATCACCCCCCCGATGGCGGCGAGGATCGAGGGCACGTAGCGCCCCTGCATCCACGCCCCGCCGCGGGGATCGAACACCGCCTTCAGCTCCTCGACCACGAAGGACACGTCGCCGCCGCGCCGGAACACCGCCGAGATCATCCGGGTCAGCGCCACGGTCCAGGCGAAATGCTCCATGTTCTTGGAGTTGATGAAGATTTCGAACGGCCGCCGCCGCCCGCCCTCCATCACGTCGTTGAGGGTGATGTAGATGGCATGGGCGGATTCGGGCCATTTGATCTTGTAGGTGCGCCCGTCGAGGGTTTCGGGGCGGTCGAGCGGCTCGTGCCAGGCGTCGCCGCCCGCAACAACGACGGGCGCGGCGGGCCTGGTCGCCACGCTCAGCACCGACCCGGTCACCGCGTTGGGCCGGTAGGTCGTGCAGCCTTTGCAGCCGGAATTCCAGGCCATCATGTAGACGTCCTTGAACGCCTCGAACCCGATGTCCTCGGGCACGTTGATGGTCTTGGAAATGGAGCTGTCCACCCATTTCTGCGCCGCCGCCTGCATCCGCACATGGTCGGCGGGGGTCAGGGTCTGGGCGTCGACGAAGGTCTCCGGCGGCTCGGCCTCGCCATGCTTTTCGCGCCAGAGGGTCATGGCGTAGTCGGCCACCTCCTCCTCGGTCTTCGAGCCGTCGCGCTGGGTGACCTTGCGGGTGTAGGCGAAGGCGAAGACCGGCTCGACGCCCGAGGAGACGTTGCCGGCGAAAAGGCTGATGGTCCCGGTCGGCGCGATCGAGGTCAGCAGCGCGTTGCGGATGCCATGGGTCCGCACCGCCGCCACCACGTCCTCGCCCAGCGCCTGCACGGAGGGGGACGCGCAATATTTCTCCGCATCGAAGAGCGGGAAGGCGCCCTTTTCGCGCGCCAGATCCACGGAGGCGAAATAGGCGGCGCGGGCCACGGCGCGCATCCAGCCTTCCGTCCGCTCCACCGCCTCGGGAGCCCCGTAGCGCAGACCGCAGAGGATCAGCGCGTCGGCGAGGCCGGTGACGCCGAGCCCGATGCGCCGCTTGGCGCGCGCCTCCTCCGCCTGTTGCGGCAGCGGGAAGCGCGAGGCGTCCACGACGTCGTCCATCATGCGGACGGCGGTGGCGACCAGCCCGGTCAGCTCCTCCGGGTCGATATCGGCCCCGGGCTCGAACGCGCCGCGGACCAGGCGCGCGAGGTTGATCGAGCCGAGCAGGCAGGCCCCGTAGGGCGGCAGCGGCTGCTCTCCGCACGGATTGGTGGCCGAGATCGTCTCGCAATAGGAGAGGTTGTTGCGGGCGTTGATGCGGTCGATGAAGATCACGCCCGGTTCGGCGTAGTCATAGGTGGCGCGCATGATCCGGTCCCACAGCTCGCGGGCGCGAAGCGTCCGAAACACCCGGCCCTCGAAGACCAGGTCCCACGGCCCGTCCGCCTCCACCGCCGCCATGAACGGGTCGGTCGCCAGCACCGAGAGGTTGAAGTTGCGCAGGCGGGCCGGGTCGCGCTTGGCGTCGACGAAAGCCTCGATATCGGGATGGTCGCAGCGCAGGGTGGCCATCATCGCGCCGCGCCGCGCGCCGGCGGACATGATGGTGCGGCACATGGAATCCCACACGTCCATGAAGCTCAGCGGGCCGGAGGCGTCGGCCCCCACGCCGGCCACAGGCGCCCCCTTGGGCCGGATCGGTGAGAAATCATAGCCGATGCCGCCGCCCTGCTGCATGGTCAGCGCGGCCTCTTTCAGCATGTCGAAGATGCCGGCGAGGCTGTCGGGAACGGTTCCCATCACGAAGCAGTTGAACAGCGTCACCGTCCGCCCCGTGCCGGCGCCCGCCATGATCCGCCCGGCGGGCAGGAAGCGGAAATCGCGCAAGGCGGCCTCGAAGCGGGGCTTCCAGACGGCCGGCTCCGCCTCGACCGAGGCCAGAGCGGACGCGACGCGGGTCCAGGTCGCCTCCAGCGAGGCGTCGAGGGGCGCCCCCTCCGGCGTTTTCAGCCGGTATTTCATGTCCCAGATCTGTTCGGCGATGGGCGCGGCGAAAGCGGACATGTCGGGTCCTCCGAGTCGGGCGGCCACAAGATGTGGGGATGGCGCAGGATAGGCGAAACCCCGCCCCTCCCACAACCGAACCGACGCTTGCCAGCCGCCCGCGGCGCGGTCAAAACCGCGTCATGGCCAAGCTGCATTTCCTCTACTCGACGATGAACGCCGGCAAATCGACCAACCTGCTGCAGGCGTCGCATAATTATCGGGAGCGGGGGATGACCACCCTGCTGCTGACCGCGCGGCTGGACGACCGGGCGGGGCCGGGGCGCATCGCCTCGCGCATCGGGATCTCCGAGCCGGCGGAGACCTACGGGACCGAGGACGACCTGCGCGCGCTGGTCGAGGGCCGGCTGGCCGACGGCCCCGTGCATTGCGTGCTGGTGGACGAGGCCCAGTTCCTCACCCAGGCGCAGGCGTGGCAACTGGCGGAAGTGGCCGACGATCTCGGCGTGCCGGTGATGTGCTTCGGCCTGCGGGTGGATTTCCGCGGGGCGCTCTTCCCCGGCTCCGCCGCCCTGCTGGCGCTGGCCGACAGCCTGCGCGAGGTGCGCACCATCTGCCATTGCGGGCGCAAGGCCACCATGGTCGCCCGCATCGGCGCCGACGGACGCGCCGCGACCGAGGGCGCCCAGGTCGAGATCGGGGGCAACGACCGCTACGTCTCGCTCTGCCGGCGCCATTGGCGCGAGGCGGTGGGACGACGGGCGCCGGACTGATCGGCGCCCGCCCGGATCAGGCGGCGGTCCGGCGGCGCAGCGCCGTCAGCGCCCCGATGCCGCCGATCAGCAGGAAGCCTGCGGCCGGCAAAGGCACGGGCGACGCTGCATCGGTGATCCGGAACGCGTAGTTGGTATAGATCGTACCCTCCGCAATGTCCGAGACATAGGCCGACGCGGGATTGCCGCTATCCGTAGGGTAGCCGCCGCCGTCATAGTAAAGACCACCCGGCTCGATCTTGCTGAAATAGTCCTCGGCGCGCTTTTCGGCGCCCCATCCCAGAATGCTGTACCAGGCCAGATTGTCGATATCGGCGATATCGGCGCTGACGGTCGAAATCATGTAGTCGCCCGCCACCCCTCCGAACAGCAGCGCCGCGGCCTCCTGCCCGGTATAGGCAAGGGGTCTGTCTGTCCAGGAAGGCCCATCGTCGACCTGCCAGCTGCCGGCATACTCGACGGTCAGCGCCTGGGCGGCGCCCCCCGAAAGCGTCAGGGCGACGACGAGCGCGGCGCCTCTGAAAATTCCATTCGATTCGAACACGATCACGCCTTTCAACACAACACTACGCAATCTTCATTGATAGGGGCCGCTCCCGCATCGTCAAGAGCACCCGCCCCGCTCGCCCGCCGTCACCGCATCTTGAAACGCCCGGCCATGGCGCCTAGTCTGTAGGCCAACCGCAGCCGCGCCGCGTCAGGCGCGGCTGCTTCGCGTTTCAGGACGTCCGCGGCGCCCGCCGCATGTCCCCCAGTCTTCACAAGACCCACCCGAAGGAGGGCGTGGCATGGAAAAAGTCCCCATGACGGCCCGCGGCTTCGCCGCGCTGGATGCCGAGCTGAAATCGCTCAAATCCGTTGAACGTCACGCGGTGATCCGGGCGATCTCGGAAGCGCGCGAGCATGGAGACCTGTCGGAGAACGCCGAATATCACTCGGCGCGCGAACGGCAGTCGTTCATCGAAGGCCGGATCCAGGAGATCGAAGGCCTGATCAGCCGCGCCGAGGTCATCGACCCGTCGAAGCTTTCGGGCGCGGTCAAGTTCGGCGCCACGGTGACCCTCGTCGACGAGGACACCGAAGAGGAGAAGACCTACCAGATCGTGGGCGAGACCGAGGCGGACATCGCCAAGGGCCTGCTCAATCTGCGGTCTCCGCTGGCACGCGCGTTGATCGGCAAGGAAGAAGGCGAGGCGGTCGAGGTGATGACGCCGGGCGGCGGCAAAGCCTACGAGATCGTCAAGATCGCTTATCTCTGACCCCCTGACCCTGCGGAGGGCGTGACCATGGCCGAGCCGCCGGAGCGCGGCCCCCGTCCGGAGCGGACCGCGGCGCAGACCGCGGCCGACCGGGCGCGCGACGAGGTGCTCGCCGCCTCGCCGCATCGCGACCGCGCGCCGGTCTGGCCCGCGGCGCTGGCCGGGGCCGTGGTGTGGCTGGCGGCCGAAGGCGGGCTGGTCTGGGCCGCGCGGCTCCTGCCCGAGGGCATTCGCCCCGCGAGCCTCGCCGAAGCCGCGACGCTGGCCTTCTGCGTGACGGCGCCGGTGGCGCTGGCGGCGGCCTGGGGCGGGCTCGCGGCGCGGGCGTCCGCCGCAGACCTGCGGCTCGACGCCATCGGCCGGGCGGCGAGCCGGGCCGCGCTGGGC
>NZ_JBSRTQ010000054.1:0-25092 GCF_055129145.1 Albimonas sp.
CCTCGGCGCCCTCGTCGGCGGCGAAGCCGGCGGCCATCTCCTGCGCCCGGGCGAGCGTCGCCTTGCCGACGCCCCGCGGCCCGGTGAGCATCCAGGCATGATGCAGCCGCCCGCCGGCCCAGGCGTCGAGAAACGCGGCCTCCGCCGCTTCCTGCCCGTAAAGGACGGATGTCTCGCGCGGATGCGGCGCACCCTCGACCCGGTCGGCTTCGGGCAGGATCTCTGCCTCGCCCTCATAGGGTTTGCGCGCCATCAGGAACGGGCCATCAGGCAGGCGCCATGCAGGGGGCGAGCGCCGCATCGACCCGCGCCGCCACGGCCTCCGCCGTCCCTGACGCGTCGATCAGCCGGCAGCGCCCGGGGGCCGCTTCGGCCAGCGCCCGGAACCGCGCCCGCACCGCGCGATGGAAATCGAGGCCGAGACGCTCGAACCGCAGCTCCTCCCCGCCCCGCGCGACACCGCGGCCGAGCGCGATCTCGGGGTCGAGGTCGAAGATCAGCGTCAGGTCCGGCTCGATGCCGATGACCAGCGCGTGCAGCGCGCGGGCCATCTCTGGGCTCGGCCCTGGCAGCCCGCCCACGCCCGCATCCCGCGCCGCGCCCTGATAAACCAGCGTGGAATCGGCGAAGCGGTCGCAGAGCACCACGGCCCCGCGCGTCAAAGCCGGCACGATCACCCGTTCGGCATGGTCGCGCCGCGCCGCATTGAACAGCAGAAGTTCGGAGACCGGCGACCAGCGCCCCGCCTCTCCCTCCAGCACCAGCGCCCGGATCTGCTCGGCCCCCGGCGCGCCGCCCGGCTCACGGGTGACCACCACCTCGCGGCCCTGCGCGCCCAGCCGCCCGGCCAGCGCGCGCAGCTGGGTGGATTTTCCGGCGCCGTCCCCGCCCTCGAAGCTGACGAAGAGGCCGGACCCGCCTTTCAAGCCGGTCTCGGCCTCAGCTGCCATCGCTCGCGCCCTGCACCTCGCCGACCACGTCGCGGATCAGCAGGCCGGCGGCGGCGCTGAGGCGGGTGAGGTAGCCGCCCCGCGCCACATCCTCCGCCGCGACCACCGGCAGCACCAGCGGCGTCATCTGGGGCGAGACCACGACCAGCTCCGCCACCTTGTCGCCCTTGGTGATCGGCGCCTCGATCGGGCCCTGGTAGCGGATCGTCGCGGTCATGCCCTCGCCCGCGCCGAACGGCACGGTGACCCGCGCGTCGGCGGCGACCGTCAGCTCGACCGTGCCCTTCGCGCCCAGCCAGACCTCGGCCCGGCCCAGCGGCTGGCCGGCGGCGTAGAGCGTGGCGTTGCGGAATTCCCGGAACGCCCAGTTGACCACCTGCTCGGATTCATGCGCCCGCGCCTGGCTCGACGGCAGTCCGCCGATCATGAACAGGATCCGCCGCCCGTCGCGCAGCGCCGAGCCGACCAGCCCGTAGCCCGCCTCCTCGGTATGCCCGGTCTTGAGCCCGTCGGCGCCGAGATCGGCGTAGAGCAGCGGGTTGCGGTTGCGCTGCGCGACGCCCCCCCATTCGAAGTCGGTCTCGGCGAAATATTCGTAATGCTCGGGGAAATGGGTGATGATGCGGTTGGCGAGGAACACCAGGTCGCGCGGCGTCATTTCGTTGTCGGGATGCGGCCAGCCGGTGGCGTTGCCGAAGGTGGAATGCAGGCCGAGCTCGCGCGCCCGGTCGGTCATCCGCGCGGCGAAGGCATCCTCGGACCCTGCCAGCCCCTCGGCCAGCACGATGCAGGCGTCGTTGCCCGACAGCACGATGACGCCGCGGATCAGATCCTCGACCCGCACCCGCTCGCCGACCTTGACGAACATCTTGGAGCCGCCCATGCGCCAGGCCTTCTCCGACACCAGGAACGTGTCGTCCAGGCTGAGCCGACCGGCCTCCAGCGCCTCGAACACCATCGTCAGGGTCATCAGCTTGAGCATCGAGGCGGGGGGCGTCGGCGCATCGGGGTCCTTGGCCAGCAGCTCGGCCCCGGTCTCGACGTCGATGACCAGCGCCTCCTTGGCCTCGAGGTCGAGGGGGGCGGCGCGGACCGGCGCGGTCGGCAGCGCGAGGACCAGGGCGGCCAGCGCGCCGGCGAAGCGGAGGCGGCGGGAACGGATCGGGAAAGTCATGCGGGGGCGTCGCTCCTGGAAGCCGGCCGGAAGGCGGGGGCGATGAGCGCGACGACGCGCATCGCGACGGCGGGGGTCGCGTGAGAGGTCGCTGCGGGTCGCGCGGCGGGTTTCGCGCCGGGCCGCCGCGGCGGCGAGGGGCTGACATCGGGCGCGCCGAAACGGGCGTCGCGCGGAATGCGGCCGGGCGCAGGCGGCGGCGCGACGAGATGGGCGGGCCGAAGCGCAGGCGAGGACGCGACGCGAGGTCCCTGCCCCGGCCGTTCCGGCGGGTTGATCCCGTCGGGCGCGGCGATCCGCGCGGCCGGCGGGGTTTCGAGACGGAGGCCGCGCGGCAGCGGCGCGCTCTGGCCGGTCGCGATCCGCACCGGGGCCGTGACCGTGGTCGGGACCGTAGCCGGCGAGGACTCGGCCCGCGCGGGCTCGCCCCCCACCGCCAGCGCGCCGATCAGCCCGACCGCCGCCATGAGGGTTCGTCCGGCGATCCTGCGCCGCCGCCTGGTTTCCGCCGTTGCGCCGCCCATCGCGCGTCCTCCCGCAGCCGCTTCGCCGCGAAGGCTACAGGAGCGCCGCGTCGGAGGAAACCATCGGCGACGGTCTGGACGCGCGGCGCGCGCGGCGTTACCCGATGGGGCACGGAAGGGTGGCAGAGTGGTCGATCGCTCCGGTCTTGAAAACCGGCGATGCGCAAGCATCCGTGGGTTCGAATCCCACCCCTTCCGCCATAACTTTCAATTAATAAGCTGATATGGAAGAGAAATTTTGGCTATCTAGGCGGAACATCCCCCACCGCATCCCCCACCTTGACGGCGATTGCCTCGGAACTTGCCGGTTAATGCGTCGCTCGGGCCTTAGTCGTCGCCCAGCGCCTCGGCCAGCTTGCGGGCTTCGCGGCCCAAGGCGTTCGTCAGCTTCCTCATCTCCGCGGTCTCGCCGCTTCGCCCGCCATGCTTCCAGTTCGGATTCGCGGGTCCAGGTCGAGCGCCGCCACCCGCGCCGTGCATCCGGCAAACCTTCCAGCCGCGAACGGCGGGAGCACGGCAACCCGCGCCGGCCCGCTTCAGACGCGCCCCGCATCTCGGTGCCGCGTGAGCGCTTTGCATGGGGTTGTCGATCCTTTCCAGTTCGGCCCCTGCTGCCTGACGAGATGCGGCGGCTGAAGGCGCTCGAGGTCGGGAACGGGCGGCTGAAGAAGATCGTCGCCGACCTCGCCCTGGACCGGGAGATGCTGCGAGGCACGTCATCCGCTGAGCGCTCTGAGGCCTGCCCGCATGCGGGAACTGGTCGGCGGACCGCTGGCGGACTGGGACGTGTCGATCCGGCGGGGTTGCCGGATCCTGGATCTCGACACAGCGGCCACTGCAGGTCGCGCCGAACCGGGCAGGCCGGACTGGAACGCCGGATCAGGGAGATCTGCGACACGCGCGCGCTGCGGGCCGTTGGCCCGCGCGGCTTCGGCTCGGCATGATGCGATCTTTCCATGAGGGCCGCCCGCCGGTCGACCGGGGCAGGCAATGCAAGGTCGGGGACTGTCGCCCCCGACCTTCGGACGTCAGAGGCCGCGCGCGCCGCCGGTGACGCGGATGGACTCGCCGCTGATCCAGCGTGCATCGTCGGATGCCAGGAAGACGGCGGTGGGCGCGATGTCCTCGGGCTCGCCGACGCGGCCCAGCGGGGTCTCGGCCAGCAGCCGGTCGCGCAGGTCGCCGACGAACGCGCCGCCGGTGGCAGGTGTGTTGGTATAGCCCGGCATGATCGCGTTCACCCGGATGCCGCGCGGGCCGAGCTCGCGCGCCAGGCCATAGGTCGTGTTGTCGACGGCGCCTTTCGTCGCCGAATAGACGCTGGCGCCGGCGGAGGGATGGGTGCTGAGGATCGAGCTGACGTTGACGATGCTGCCGCCCGCTTCACCGAAATGGCTCGCCGCCTCGCGGATCGCGAGGAAATAGCCGAGCACATTCAGGTTGAACTGCTTGTGGAACGCTTCCTCGGTCATGTCGGCGACCATCTCGAACACGGCGACGCCGGCATTGTTGACGAGCACGTCGATCTTGCCGTGATCGGCCGCCACGGTATCGAACAGGCGTGCGACGTCGGCCGAGTTGGCCATGTCCGCCTGTATCGCCACGGCCTTGCCGCCTGCGGCCACGATCGATCCGACCACGCCGTCAGCGCGTTCCTTGCTGCCCATGTAGTTGACGATGACGACCGCGCCTTCCGCGCCGAATGCCTTGGCGATGCCCGCGCCGATGCCGCTGGATGCGCCGGTGACGATGGCGACTTTTCCGCTCAGTTTCATGGGATGTTCCTTGTCGGAAATGGCGCGGGAAACGGCGTCTCCCGTCTGCCTCCCGAACATGGCCTCCTGAGCGGCGGGCCCCATGCCGGTTGTTCTCTGTCTTTTGCCTGATCTTCTCACGTCGGCTTGTTTCAGCGTCCGTGACGAGCCTCATGAAGACAGCAATGGACGAACTGCGCGGTATCGTGATGAGGGCCGGAAGCCGGTGGACCGACACCGGGCTGCCACGAGTGGCGATGGTCCGGTCCGAAGGCTGCGCCGACCAGGTCTACGAGCCGATGCTCCACTTGGTCCTGCAGGGCGCCAAGAGGCTGTCGATCGGCGCGCAGAATTTGCGCTTCGACGAAGCAAGCTATTTCGTCGTGCCGGTCCATATGCCGGCGACCGGCGAGGTGCAGCCTGCCGGCGCGGATCCTTATCTCGCGGTCAGCCTGAAGCTTGATCCGAAGATCATCGCGGCGCTGATGGCGGAGATGCACGGGGCCGGCGCCACGCCCAACTCCACCGGCTTCGCCGTTTCGACCGCATCGCCCGAGATGATCGACGCCTGGCTGCGCATGATGCGGTTGATCGACCAGCCCAACGAGGCGCCGATCCTGTCCGCGATGATCGAGCGTGGGATTCTCTTTCGCGCGCTGCTCGGACCTCAAGGGGACAAGCTGCGCGAGATCGCCTGCGCCGACAGCCGGCTGACGCAGGTTCGCCCGGCGATCGACTGGCTCCGCGATAATTTTGCCGAACCCATCCAGGCCGAACCGCTTGCCGCGATGACCGGAATGAGCGTCGCGACCTTCTATCGTCACTTCAAGCCCGTGACATCGATGGCGCCGATCCAGTACCAGAAAAGGTTGCGGCTGCTGAAGGCCAGACGTCTGATGCTGTTCGAGACGCGTGACGTCGGCAAGGTGGCCTATGCGGTCGGCTATGAAAGCGCGTCGCAGTTCAGCCGGGAATATGCTCGGTTCTTCGGCTTGCGGCCCTCTAAAGATGTCCGCCAGATATTCTTGGCGCCGCAACCGACGTCATCCTGGCCGGTTCGCTCCAAGGTTGTCGCCGGCTATGAACCGGAGCCGATGGGCGACGGGTTCAAGCTGGCCCCGGGTCTCCAATCGCACGGCGCCGCGTGGAAAAATCGCGTCGATCCTGCCTTCGGCTTGCTCGCGCCGACGTCGACGGAGGCTCTCGCCCGCCCTGTGCTCCGCGACGACCGGGTCCGGGCGGGACCGTCAGCTGCGCTCCACGGATCCCCGCGCTTCCGCCGCAGACCGCGTGAAGGCCGGCGCGGCTTGTCCCCGGCAGGTCCTCCGAAAAGATCCGACCCGCGGGATGTCCCTGCGCCTCAGATCTCCCGGAACCGGGCCAGCCAGCCGAGCCCGGCCTCGGTACCCCGCCGCGGGCGGTATTCGGCGCCGATGGGCGCGGCGTAGCCGAGGTCGCGCAGATGGGCGAGGAGATGGGGATGGCTCACTTCGCCCGCGTCCGGCTCGCCCCGGTCGGGGACGGCGGCGATCTGGACATGGCCGATCAGGGGCAGCAGCGCCGAGATGCGCCGGGTCAGGTCCCCCTCGTTGATCTGCACATGATAGGCGTCGAACATCAGGCGCAGGTTCGGGCGGTCCGTCGCCTCGATGATCGCGCGGGCCTGGTCGGTGCTGGCCAGGAAATAGCCGGGCGCGTCGTGGCGGTTGAGCGGCTCGATCAGGATGGTGATGCCGTGGGAAGCGGCCCGGTCGCAGGCCTCCGCCAGATTGGCGCGGAAGGTCGCGTCGGCGGCCTCGCCCGCAGCGAACCCCGCCATCACATGCACCGCTTGCGCCCCGACGACCTTGGCATAGGCCAGCGCCCGGTCGATCTCCGCCAGCGCCTCCGCCTCCCGCCCCGGCAGCGCCGAAAGCCCGTTCTCGCCCGGCGCGCCCCGCTGCGTGTTCAGGCCCAGCATCGGCAGCCCGGTCTCGGCCAGCGCGGCGGCGACCGCCTCGGCCGGGACCTCGTAGGGCCAGTGGCACTCGACCGCGTCGAAGCCGGCGTCGGCGGCGGCGCGGATCGCGTCGGGCAGCGGCAGCTCGGCCCACAGGAACCCCAGATTGGCCGAGAACCTCATGCGTCCCACTCCACGTCGAATTTCCGCACCACCGCCCCGATCTGGGCCGCGTCCAGCGCCCGCGCCCCGGTTCCGCGCAGCAGGAGGGCGAGCTTCGCCGTCTCCTCCAGCTCCTCCATGGCGAAGACCGCGGCCTCCAGCCCCTTCGCGGCCACCACCGGCCCGTGATGGGCGAGCATGACGGCCGAGCGTCGCCCGCCGAGCCCCCGCACCGCCTCCCCCATGCCTGCGTCGCCAGGCGCGAAGAACGGCAGCAGGCGAACTTTCCCCAGCCGCATGATGGCGTAAGGGGTCAGGGGGGGGAGGAAGTTCTCCTCGTCCTCCACCGGCAGCATCGACAGGGCGACGGCGTGGGTGGAGTGCAGGTGCACCACCGCGCCGACCCCCGCCCGGGTCTCGTGGAAGGCCGAATGCAACGGCATCTCCTTGGTCGGGGCATCGCCGGATCGGTGGGCGCCGTGCGCATCCAGCAGGCTGAGGCGGGCGGGGTCCAACCGCCCGAAACTCGACCCGGTGGGGGTCGCCAGCAGCCCGCCGTCGCCGGTGCGGGCCGAGATGTTGCCCGACGCGCCCCCGGTCAGCCCGCGGTCGAAGAGCGAACCCGCCCAGAAGCAGATGTCTTCGCGCAGCCGGGACTCTTCGTGGGCGGCCGAGGGGATCACGGCGGTCATGGCGCGGTCCCGGCCAGAACCGCGTCGGCTTTCGCGAAGAAATCCGCGTCGCCGAAATTGCCGGATTTCAGCGCCACCACCAGGCCGGCGCGCGCCCGCAGCGCCGGCACGCCGGTCGCGATATCCGGCCCGATTCCAAGTTGCGAAAGACCCAGGCCCTCGACGACGGCGCCCGACGTCTCGCCCCCCGCCGCGATCAGCCGGGTGACGCCGTCCTCGACCAGCAGGCGTGCGGCCTCCGCGAAAAGCCCCTCAAGTCGGGCCGCGACTTGCGGCCCCCCCCAGCGGTCCTGCGCGGCGCGGACCGTCGCGGGCTCGGCGGAGGAATAGAGCAGCGGCAGCCCATCCTGCGCCAGCGCCCAGTCGGCGAGGGCCCGGGCGGTCAGCCCGCCGTCCATCGCCGCCGCCGCCGTCACCTCGCGGGCGGGCGCGCCCGACGCGATGTGGCGCGCCACCTGTCCCCGCGTGGCGGCGGAGCATGAGCCCGACAGCGCCGCCCCCCGCCCGCCCTGCCCGGCCCAGGCGCCCGCGGTCCCTGCCAGCAACCCGCGCGCCCGAAAATTCTCGGGCAACCCCAGCGCGATGCCGGATCCGCCGGTGATCAGCGCCGCCTCCGCCGCCGCCTCCCCCAGCGCGATCAGGTCCGCGTCGCGCACCGCGTCGGCGACCACCAGCCGCCGGCCCGCCGCCGCCTCCGCCGCCATCGCCGCGCGGATCGCGCCCGGCCCCGCGAACACCGCCTGCGCCGGGATGTGCCCCACCGGCCCGCGCGCCTGACGCGCCAGCCAGCGGCGCAGGTCGGGGTCGGTCATCGGGGTGATCGGATGCGCCTCCATCCCGCTTTCGCTGAGCAGGCGGTCGACGACGAAGAGATGCCCCTGGTAAACCGACCGCCCCGCCGCCGGGAAGGCGGGGCAGACGATCACGCTCGAAGCCCCCAGCGCATCGGCCAGCGCCTCCGCCACCGGGCCGATATTGCCGTCAGGCGTCGAATCGAAGGTCGAGCAATACTTGAACAGGAACTGCCGGCACCCCTGCGCCCGCAGCCAGTCGAGCGCCGCCAGCGACAGCGCCACCGCCTCGCCCGCGGGGATCGAGCGGGATTTGAGCGCCACGATCCCCGCCTCCACCCCCGCCTCGGCCGGGGCGCGGGGGACGCCCGCATATTGCACCGTGCGCATGCCGCCGCGGGTCAGGGTGGCGCCGAGATCGGAGGATCCGGTGAAGTCGTCCCCGATGCAGCCGAGCAGCATCAGGCGTCTCCCGGCAGGCGCAGCCCCGCCTCGCGCGCATAGACTTTCGCGACCGCCGCGTCGTCCTCCGCCCCCCATCCGGCCTCGACCGCCGCGCGGAACCGGGCGAGCGCCGCGTCCGCCATCGGCGTGGGCAGCCCATGCCCCCCCGCGATATCGGCCACGATGCCCAGATCCTTCGGCCAGATGGTCACCGAGGAGCGGGGGGCGTAATCCCCCTCCGCCACCTGCGGCCCGCGGTTTTCGAACATCCAGGAGGTCCCGGCGGAGACCGAAATCACCTCCATCACCCGACCCAGATCGAGGCCGAGCGCGCTCGCAAAAGCCATCGCCTCGCCCATCGCCGCGATATGCACGCCCGCGAGCAACTGGTTCACCGCCTTCATCGCGGACCCCGACCCGGCCGCGTCGCCGAGCCGGTGCACCGTCTCCGCCATCGCCTCCAGCGCCGGGGCCGCGCCCGCGAAGGCCGCCTCCGACCCCGAAGCCATGATCGAAAGCCGCCCCTCAGCCGCCTTCGCCGCCCCGCCGGAGATCGGCGCGTCGAGCCACAGCAGCCCGCGGGCGGCGGCCTCCGCCTCCATCTCCTGCGCGAAGGCGGGCGGCACGGTGGCGCAGCCCAGGATCGCCGTGCCGGGGCGCAGATGCCCGGCCCAGCCCTGCGCCCCGAAGATCACCTCTCGGGTCTGGGCGGCGTTGAGCACCACGCAGACCAGAATGTCGGTCGCGGGCCCCGCGGCCTCGGGCGCCCCCGCCTCGCCGCCATCGCCCGTCAGCGCCGCGACACGGGTCCCCGAAACATCCGCGCCGAACACGCGATGCCCCGACGCCAGCAGGCTGCGGGCCATGCCAAGGCCCATGGAGCCGAGGCCGATCACCGATACCGTGGCCATATGCGTCCCCTCAGCCCAACCGGGCCATGTGCCGGCCCAGAAGGGCGGCGAAATCGGCGTCGGCCGTGAACCCCAGCGCGCGGGCGCGGGGGCAGCGGATCTCTCCGGGCCAGCTCGCCACGATGGCCTCGATGGCGGGGTCATGTTCGGGCGTGATCAGGGCCGCGACGTCGGGGCCGGCGAGGCGGGCGAGCGTCGCCACCATCTCGCGCACCGTGACCGAGACGCCGGGCAGCGTGATCGTGGTCTCGCCCTCCAGCGCCTCCTGGACCAGTCCCGCCGCGTGGATGAGCGCGGCGAGCGCCGCGTCGGGCGAGGCGAGGTGCAGGCGCAGGTCGGGGCCCACGGGCAGGATCGCGGGCTCGCCCGCCAGCGGCTCGCGCAGGATGCCGCTCGCGAAGCTCGACGCCGCCTTGTTGGGTTTTCCCGGCCGGACCGAAATGGTCGGAAACCGCAACGCCCGCCCTCGCAGAAAGCCCTTGCGGGTGGCGTCGCGGACCAGCAGCTCGCCCATCAGCTTCTGCGTGCCGTAGCTCGACCGCGGGGCGGGGGACCGGTCGTCGTCGATCGTGTCGTTGGCCGCGCAGGAGAACACGGCGACGGAGGACGAGAACAGCAGGACCGGCGGCGTGGCGAAGCCGCGGCAGAGGTTGATGAGGTCGAGCGTCCCCATCAGGTTGACCTGCATGCCGAGGTCGAAATCCGCCTCCGCCGCCCCGCTGACCACGGCGGCGAGGTGGATGACCAGCTCGGGTTCCGCCTGCGCGATCAGGGCGGCGGAGGCGGCGTCCGACAGCCCGCCGCCCAGCGGCTGGACGCGGGCGTCGGCGGCGACCAGATCCGCCATCGCCCCCGCGTCGAGGTCGAGCGCGAGGATCCCGTCGATCTCCCGCTCCGCCCCGTCGACGCGCAGGGTCCTGCGCCCGGCCAGCGCCGCCATCGCCATGCGGCCGATGAAGCCGGCGGCGCCTGTGACCAGAATCTTCATGTGGACCTCCCTGTCGCCTTGCAGGCTCTCCCGAAATGACAGCGCCTGTCAATCTAGCGGTGAGACGGCCGTCTCATGCCTTTGTGCTCGGTGCGTTTGACATGACAGCGCCGATCATTATGCAGGCATGACGCCCGCGCGCCCCGAGGATCCGCATGTCCGACCCCGCCCCGCCCCCCGATCTCGGCCGCCCGACCCTCGCCCGCGTCGCGGCGGAGGCGGGGGTGTCCGAGATCACCGTCTCACGCGTCCTGCGCGGCGGAACCGGCGTCGCCGCCCGCACCAGGGCGCGGGTGGAGGCGGCGGCGGCCAGGCTCGGCTATGTGCGCAACCGGCTGGCGGGTTCGCTCGCCGGCGGGCCCTCCAATCAGGTCGGCGTCATCCTCCCCTCCCTCGCCAACGTCGTCTTCCCCGACGTGCTGCGCGGGCTGGAACGGGGGCTCGAGGCGGCGGAGTTCCACCCGGTGCTCGGCGTCTCCGGCTACGATCCGGACCGCGAGGCGCGGCTGATCGCCGGCCTCCTCGCCTGGCGCCCCGCCGCGATGGTCATCGCCCCGGCCGCCCTGACGCCGGGCGCCCGCCGGATGCTCGCCGCCGCCGGCCTGCCGGTGGTGGAGATCATGGAGGCCGATGGCGAGCCGGTGGACATGGCGGTCGGTCTCTCCCAGCGCCAGGCGGGCAAGGCGATGGCCTGGTATCTGATGGGGCGCGGCTACGGGCGGATCGGCTATGTCGGCCACGACCTCGGCCGCGACCGGCGCGCGGCGGCGCGGCTCGCAGGGTTCGAAGCGGCGCTTGCGGAGGGCGGACGCGCGCTCGGCCCCGCCCTGACCCTGCCCGAGCCGTCCTCCGTCGCGGCCGGGCGGCGCGGCATGGCGGCGCTGCTCGCCCGCCCCGGCCCACGACCGGAGGTGGTCTATTTTTCGAACGACGACATGGCGGCGGGGGGCGCGTTCCACTGCCTCGCCGCCGGCCTCGCCATGCCCGGCGACATCGGCATCGCGGGGTTCAACGGGCTCGAAATCGGCCAAGCCCTGCCCGCGCCCCTGACCACCATCGCCTCGCATCGCGAACGGATCGGAGCGGAGGCGGCCCGTCTGGTGCTCGACCGCCTCGCGGGGCGAGAGACGCCGCGGGTGGTCGACACCGGCTTCACCCTGATCGAGGGCGCATCGGCCTGACGACGACATCTCGACAAGCGCTGAGGTTCCGCGGCGGGCCGATCCCGGATGGAGGAGTCCTGGCGGGCGGATCGGGACGGGAGCGGGGCGGCGAAAGACGAGCGTTCGCCCACGGCGGTTTCAGGATCCGGACGGCGGCGATATGGCAATGAGGGGCGGCGCCTCCCAGGCCAGGAGGCGCCGTTCGGGCGGGCCGGGCGACCGGGCCGCGACCGGCGGAGCGTCGGCTTCCCCGGCCGCCGCTACGCCCACTCGCCCTTGCGGAAGACGGGCGTGCGATTGCCGGCCGCATCCAGACCGTCGATGTCGATCCGGTCCGAGCCGATCATCCAGTCCACATGGATCGCGCTCGCGTTGCCGCCCGCGGCGGCGAGCGCCTCCGCATCCAGATCCTCCCGGAAGCACTTCGAATAGCACTGACCGAGCGCGATGTGGCAGGCGGCGTTCTCGTCGAAGAGGGTGTTGAAGAACAACAGCCCCGACTGCGAGATCGGCGAGGAATGCGGCACCAGCGCCACCTCGCCCAGACGCCGCGCGCCCTCGTCGGTGTCGATCAGCTCGCGCAGCACGTCGCCGCCTTCGGAGGCGCGGGCCTCCACGATCCGCCCGCCCTCGAACCGCACCTCGATGTTCTCGATCAACGTGCCGCCGTGGGAGAGCGGCTTGGTGGAACGGACATGCCCTTCGACCCGATGCGCGTGGGGGGTGGTGAACACCTCCTCGGTCGGGATGTTGGGGTTGCAGGTGATGCCGTTGCGGGCGGTGGAGGCGCCGCCCATCCATTCATGCCCGTCCGCGAGCCCGATGGTCAGGTCGGTGCCCGGGCCGGTGTAGTGGAGCGAGTGGAACGCGTGGGCGTTGAGCCAGTCGGACCGCTCGCGCAGCCGGGCGTTATGCGCCTTCCACTCGGCCACCGGGTCGTCGCGGTCGACGCGGGACGCGGCGAAGATCGCCTCGGCCAGCTTCCGCTGCGCCTCGTCCGGGGTCAGGTCGGGGAAGACGCGTCCCGCCCAGGCCCGGCCCGGCCAGGCGACGATGTTCCAGTTCATGTCGAAGCGGGTGATCCGCTCGCGCGCCGGACCATAGGCGATGGCGTTGGCCTTGTTGGCGCGGCCCACCTTGTCGGGGTCCTGCCCCGCCAGCAGCATCGGGTCGTCGCCCGCCACCGCCAGCCGCGCGGTGTTCCTGTCGAAGGCCTGGCCCATGCCCTCGTAAAGCCAGCCGGGGGCGCGGTCGAAGCTTTCGTCATTGGCGTGGCGGTAGCGGGCGAGCGCGACCTCGGGGTCCGAGAGGATCGGCGTCACCACCCCGGCGCCGGCCTTGTAGGCGTGCTCCGCGATGCGACGCACCAGCGGCAGCGCCTCCGCCGGCGCGGTCAGCATCAGGTCCTGGCCGGGCTGGAGGTCGAGGCCGACCTTCACCGCAAGCTCGGCCAGGCGGTCCAGCTTGTCGGCGTCGATCGGGTCGGAATTGGCAAGCGAGGTCATTCGGGCTCTTCCATTCGAGTGCGGTCGGCGGGCGCGCCGGAGCGTGGGGGCGGCGCGCTCATCCCAGGGAGAAGATATGCGCTCCGCCGGCCTGCGCCACCCCGCCCTTGGCGCCGACGGGTTCCGCGGTCCCGTCGGTGAGGAAGGCGATGAGGTCGGCGTCGTCGGGGCGGACATGGGCCAGCGTGCGCGCGCCATCCGTGGTGCGCGCCAGAACCGCGCCGCCGCGCGGGGCGCCGGCGCGGTCGTAATGGACGGCGTAGGTCTCGAGCGTCACGGGCCCCAGATGGTCGGGGCGCATCTCCGGAACCGGACCGCGGGCGGCGTCGGCGCGGTCCTGCACGTCGGAGGGTCGGGGGAAGACGGCGGCCGGGATCGGGGCGCCGGAGAGCACGATGGAGTGGTTTGTGGTGACGATCCCGCCATTGGCGTAGAGCAGCCCGCTCGCCGTCCCGCCCCGGAGCTTCTCGGTCATGCAGGCCACGGCATGGGACATGTAGTTCGCCACCGGCCCGCCCCCGAAGGTCAGCCCGCCGAACACCGTCATCGGTCGGTCGACCGCCCAATCCAGCACGCGCCGCGCCATCTTGGGCACGCAGGGAAAACAGGAATAGAACTCCACGGCGTCCAGCTCCCCCGCCTCCATCCCGTTGAATTCCAGCGCGGCGCGCAGCGAGGCGATCATCGAGGGCGAGCGGTCGTAGCGGTCGCGGGCGAGCGGGTCATAGGGCTCCTGCGCCCCCGCGCCGTGGCCGACGAAGACCAGATCCTCGTCCCGGCGCCCGCGTCGCCGCGCCTCGGCGAGGCTGGTCACGATGAAGCCGGCGCCCTGATTGACGGACGAATTCGCCACCATCAGCTTGTTGTAGGGAAAGGATATCCGGCGGTTGTCGGGCGACGGCGTGGTGATCTCCTCGGCCGTCCTGCCCGTCCGGATCCAGGCGTGCGGATTGTCGCGGGCGACGGCGGCGAGGCCCTCCCAGATGCGCCCGCTCTCGGCCTGGGCCTGCGCGAAGGACTGCCCCTGCGCGGCCCGCCCGGCGTTTTCATAGAGCGGATAGAGGTCCACCGGCGCCACCAGCCCATATTTCCGGCGCAGGTCGGTCAACTTGCGCTTGGGATTGGCGCGCATCAGGTCGGGGGGCGGGGCGCCGGCCTCCGCCGCGCGACGGGCGCGCTGGGAGGCGGTGCGCAGCGCCTCGGCCCCCACGATGGCGACGATGCGCGACGCGCCCTCGCCGATGCGGTTGGCGGCCTCGTTAAGCAACCGCACCGGGCTGTCGCCATGGGGCATGTCGGTGGTTTCCAGCCGCGCCGGCGCGGCCCCGAACGCCGCCGCCAGCCGTTCCGGGATGCCGGTCAGCCCCAGATACGAAATCTGGTCCACGGTCGAGATCCCGTCGAGCGCCGCCAGCCACCCGCCCCCCGCGTCCGCGTCGGCGCGCCGCAGCGCCGCCTCCATCAGGCCGAGGGGATCGAGGCCCTGATCCGGGTCCGCGGGGCGGTCGTTGATCTGCCCGACGCCGACGATGACGGGGATGCGTTCCGCGTCCATGGCGGTCTCCTTCGTTGTTTCCAACGCGCGCAGGCGCGGGTTCCCCCTCGATGCGGCGTCCCGCGGCCCGCGGTCTTGCGACGAGCGGGGCCGGGCCTGCGACCAGATCGCGCCGCCCCGGCGCTTGCCAGCCGCACGCCCCTCCGCCACGCTCGCCACCAGAACAGGGAGACGCATGTGACGCAATCCAACGGCCACCTCGCCCCCGGCGGCGACATCCGCGTGGCGGGCGCGGCGAACGGCCCGCTCCAGGGTCTGAGCTTCATGGCCAAGGACCTGTTCGACGTGGCGGGCCTCCCCACCGGCGGGGGCAATCCCGACTGGGCGCGCACGCACCCCGTGCCGGACGCCCATGCCTGGGCCGTGGCCCGCCTGCTCGACGCCGGCGCGACGCTGACCGGCAAGACGGTGACCGACGAGATCTCGCTCGGTCTGCTGGGGATCAACGCCTTCGACGGCACGCCGCTCAACCCCCGCGCGCCGGACCGCGTGCCGGGCGGCTCGTCCTCTGGCTCGGCCTCCGCCGTGGCGCAGGGGCTCTGCGATGCGGCGCTCGGCACCGACACCGGCGGTTCGGTCCGGGTGCCGTCGAGCTATTGCGGGCTCTACGGCATCCGCACCACCCATGACCGCGTGCCGCGCGCGGGGATGCTGGATCAGGCCCCGACCTCCGACACCGTCGGCTGGATGACGCGGGATGCGGCGACGTTTCTGCGGGTCGGCGAGGCGATGCTGGGTGAAACCGCGCCGGCCGTGATCCCCGCCAGGCTGGTCATCGCCACCGACGCCTTCGGTTTCGCCGATCCCGCGGTGGCCGAGGCGCTCCGGCCGGGGGTCGAGCGCCTCGCCCGCCTGCTCGGCGACTGGTGCGAGGATCTGCTGGCCCCCCAGGGCCTCGCCACGCTCGGCCGCGCGCAACGCACGCTGCAGATGGCCGAGGCCTGGGAGACGTTCGGCGACTGGGTGGAGGCGGAGACGCCGCGCTTCTCCTACCTCGTGGCCCGAACGCTGATGTTCGCCGCCTCCGTCACCCCGGCCGAGCGCGCCCAGGCCGCGCTCACCCGCGACGAGGTCCGCGGAAGGCTCGCCCATCTGACCGCCGGCGGCGCGATCCTGTGCCTGCCCACCACGCCCGACCCGGCCCCGTTGCGCGGCCTGCCCTTGTCGGCGATGGACCGCGCCCGCGACCGGATCACCTGCCTCTGCGCCCATGGCGGGCTCGCCGGCCACCCGCAGGTGAACCTGCCATTGGGCGAGGTCGACGGCGCGCCCGTCGGCCTCTCGATCATCGGGGCGCGGGGCCATGACATGACGCTCGCGGCCATCGCCCGGGCCCTGGAGGACGACGCATGACCGAGCCCGACCGCACGCCGAACCTCCCCGAAGTGGTGGCCGAGATCACCGAGATCTTCGAGCGCTACGAAAAGGCGCTGGAGACGAAGAACGTCGACGTGCTCGACGACACCTTCTGGCGCAGCCCGTTCACCATCCGCTACGCGCTGCACGAGAACGGCTACGGCTTCGACGAGATCCACGCCCATCGCACCCGCCGCCCCCCCGGGCCGGGGATCAAGGAGCGGCGGATCCGGCTGGAGATCCTGACGCTCGGCCGCGACTTCGCCACCACCAATCTCGAGTTCAAGGTGCGCGGCAAGGATCTGATCGGCCGGCAGAGCCAGACCTTCGTGCGGTTCCCGGACGAGGGCTGGAAGGTGGTGGCGGCCCATGTCTCGACGGTGAACGACGCGCCGGTCTGGTAGGCGCGCAGGGCGCAGGCGGGCGCTTGAAACTCGCGGACCTGGGGTTCATCAACCGGGTCGACCGCCCTTGCGGCGGCGCCCGCCTGACCCGCGGGATCGCCGCCTCCGCCTGATCCCGGGGATCCTTGCATGCCCGCGCACGGCCCTGCCGCCCGCATCACCTTGCGCCGCCCCGCCCTGCGCCGCCCCGCCCTGCTCCGCGCCGGAACGCGCGCGTGATCGGCGCGCTCATCGTCGCGCTGATGCCTACCGCGCTGCTGATCGGGCTCGGCCACCTGCTCCGCCATCGCACCGCGCTGCTGCCCGAGGCATTCTGGGGCCCGGCCGAAAAGCTCGCCTATTACGTGCTGCTGCCGGCGCTGATCGTGCACGGGCTCGCCATGGCCGACCTTTCCCAAGTCGCCATCGGCGGGCTGGTCTTCGCGCTGGCGGGGCCGATCGTCCTGGTGGGCGCGGGCCTCGCGCTGCTGCGAAAACCGCTGGGGATCGAGCCGCGGGCCTTCACCTCGGTCTTCCAGGCCGGCGTGCGGTTCAACAACTATGTCGGCGTCACCGCCGCGCTGGCGCTCTTCGGGCCCAACGCCGCGGCGCTCTCGGCCATCGCCATCGCCACCATCGTGCCCACCGCCAACGTGCTCTGCGTGCTGGTCTTCGCCCGCTACGTGCCGGCGGGGACGGGACCGGGGGGCGGAACCGGCGCCGGCGTCGCCCAGGCGCTGCGGGCGCTGGCGCGCAATCCGCTGATCCTCGCCTGCATCGTCGGCGTGACGCTGCACGGTTTTCACCTGGGCCTGCCGCCGGGGATCGAGGGGTTCGCACGCGCGCTCGGCCAGGCGGCGCTGCCGCTCGGCCTCCTCTGCGTCGGCGCGGCGCTGAACCGAGAGACGCTGGGCCGTGCGCCAAGACTTTTCGCCATCGCCTCGCTGGCGAAATTCGGGGCGATGCCGGCGCTGACCGCGGGGGCCTGCCTGCTGGCGGGGCTCGAGGGCGACGTGGCGCTGGTCGCGGTGCTGTTCAACGCGCTGCCGACCGCCTCGTCCTCCTATGTCATGGCCCGCCAGATGGGCGGGGACGCCCCCTTGATGGCGAGCCTGGTGGCGACGCAGACCGTGGTCGCGGCCCTTACCGTGCCGCTGGCGATGCTCGCCGCCCAGGCCCTCTTCGGCTGACGCCGCCGGCACGAAATACGCGCCGGGGATCCCCGCGGCGCGCATCGGTTCAGGCGAACCCCGAAGGCCCCCGCCTCACGCCCCGGTCAGATAGCGGGTCGCGTTGGCCTTGGCGCTCTCGCTCTTCCGCAGGTCCGTCAGCGTCGCCGCGATAGGCGTCTCGAACGCGGCCCCGGTCGCCTCGCGCATCCTCGCGCATCCTCGCACGAGGCGTCGACGCAGGGCTGCGCCGCGCAATGCATGACGTCCTGCCGGGTTTCGGTCAGCCTCTCGTGGACATCGCGGTTCACCAGCAGGGTGAACCGCGAATGGAGGGTGTTGGTCAGGGTCATGAACGTCTGGACCTCGTCCAGGGCCGCGCCGACGATGATGGGGATCGGGATCGGGATCGGGATCGGGATCACCTGCCCGTCGATCACCCCGGTCTGCAACCCCGAATACCCCTCCGAGAACGCCAGCGGACAGGCCTGCAACC
Source organism: Albimonas sp. (assembly GCF_055129145.1). Classification (NCBI taxonomy): domain Bacteria; kingdom Pseudomonadati; phylum Pseudomonadota; class Alphaproteobacteria; order Rhodobacterales; family Paracoccaceae; genus Albimonas; species Albimonas sp. Next base: position 17,957 of record NZ_JBSRTQ010000054.1, read on the forward strand.
CCCGCGCGCTCATGATCGCCGGATGCGTCGGCAGGGTCATCATGCGCAGAAGCACGCCCTTCATGTCGTCGAGCGTCGCGATCTCCTTCCTGGAGTTGGCGACGGCGAAGAGCCCGCCGGTGTCGGGACAGCCCAGCACCCGGAACAGCCCGAGCGCCAGCACCTCGCACAGCATCAGCGCCGCCCGGCGCAGTCCGGCGGGCAACCGGTCGATCAGCAGGGTCTGCCCGATATGCTCCCGCCGCGCGATCCCGCAGGAGATCGCCAGCAGCGCGGTCCAGATCATCAGGCAACGGGCCAGCGTCTCCGGCCAGGGCAGCTGCCATCCGAACAGGTAGCGGTCCAGCCCCGATCCACATGTCGAGCACCAGCGCCGCCATCAGGACGACCACCCCCCCCTCCACCCCGCGATCGAGCGCCGCCGAAAGGGCGCCTGCCTTGTCTCTCTCGCTCGCATCCTTCTGGGTTCGCGCCGGGGCGCGTGGGGTTGGCCTCAGTCGCCGATCGGGCGGCAGGGGTCGGACATGTCGAGCTGGGAGAGGCTGGCGCGCACCCGGCGCAGGCTCTCGACCCCGGCCTCGCCCAGCGTCTCGCCGACCATGGTGGAGATCAGATCGACCAGCATCAGCAGCGAATACCGCCCCGAAGTGGGCTGGAGCAGCTGCGCGGCGGCCGGCGCCCGGAAGGCGATGGCGATCGTCGCCTCGGCCCAGAGCGGCGAACCGGGCCGGGTCACCGCGATGGTCGCGGCCCCGTTGCGGCGCGCGAGCCGGGTCGCCTCGACCACCGAGGCGACCTCGCCCGACGCCGAAAACGCCAGCGCGGCGTCGCCCGGCCCCAGCACAGAGGCCGCCATGCGCTGGATCTGCCCGTCGGCATGGGCCGCGATGGGCAGGCCGTAGCGGAAGAGGCGGTTCTGCATCTCCGCCGCCGCCAGCGACGACACGCCCCCCGACCCGAAGGCCGCGATCCGGCGGGCGGCGGCGAGCGTGCGCCCCGCCTCCGCCACCGTCGCCATGTCGACCGCGTCGCGCACCCGCTCCAGCGCCGAGACCGCCGAGGCGAAGACGCTCGCCACCACCCGCCGCTCGTCCGCCCCGCGCTCGGCCCCGCGCTCGGATGGCTCGGGGAACATGTCGAGCCCGCCGATGGCGCGCACATGGGCGAGGCCGAACTTGAATTCCCGCACGCCGGCGCAGCCGAGCGCCCGGCAGAAGCGGGTCACGGTGGGTTCCGACACCCCCGCCCGCTCGGCGAAATCCTTGATGGGCGCGAGGGTCGCATAGTCGATGTCGCTGAGCGCCAGGTCGGCCAGCCGACGCTCCGCCCGGCTTCCATCGGCGCGGAGCCGGCGGAGCCGGGAGATGAGGTCGGTGGGACGCAGGTCCTGCATCGCACGCGTCTCCGGTGGGGATCGACCTGGTGGACGGTCCCTGGCCGGGCGTTGCGCCGACCAGATGTCCAGACAGGCATGACTCTCGAAATCCAATAAAGCGACATGGCTTTTTGAAATGATCTTGCCGAAATCGCGCGCATATCTGCAATCCCATTGGGTATATGCAGCAAACTCACGTCTCGATCTTGCGCCGCCCGGCCGACCTCGCCAGGCTGATCCCAAGTTGCGCGGACAATGCCGGACGCCCGCGCCGAGTCGTCCCCCATCGCCCACGCCGACAGGAGCCCGACGTGCCCAGCCACTCCCCCGCCTCCGCCCGCCCGCTGCCCCGCGAGCCGCGCCGATGACCCATGACCTCGTGCTCAAGGGCGGACGGGTGATCGACCCGTCCCAGGGGATCGACCGGGTGGCGGACGTCGCCTTCGCGGGCGGCCGGGTCGCGGCCCTCGGCGACGGGCTGACCGGCGCCGAGACCCGCGACATGACCGGGCGCATCGTCGCCCCCGGCCTCATCGACCTGCATACCCATGTCTACTGGGGCGGCACCTCGCTAGGCGTCGACGCCGAGGCCTATGCCCGCCAGTGCGCGGTCACCACCTGCGTCGACACCGGCAGCGCCGGGCCGGGGAATTTCGCCGGCTTCCGCAAACATGTGATCGAGCCGTCGCCGGTCCGCATCCTCGCCTATCTGCATGTCTCCTTCGCCGGCATCTACGGCTTCGACACCGGGATCATGGTCGGCGAGAGCCATGATTTCCGCCTGATGGCCGCCAGGGAATGCGCGGCGGTGGTGGAGGCCAACCGCGACCTGATCGTGGGGGTGAAGGTCCGCATCGGCCGCCACGCCTCGGGCCCCACCGGCATCAACCCGCTGACCGTGGCGCTCGACGTGGCCGACCAGTGCGGCGTGCCGGTGATGTGCCATATCGACGAGCCGCCGCCCTCCTACGAAGAGGTCGTCTCCCGCCTGCGCCCCGGCGACGTGCTGACCCACTGCTTTCGTCCGTTCCCCAACGCGCCGGTTGACGGCAAGGGCCGGGTGAAGCCGGCGGTGCTGGCGGCGCGCGAGCGGGGGGTGATCTTCGACATCGGCCACGGCATGGGCTCGTTCGGCTGGAAGACCGCGCAGGCGATGATGGACGCGGGCTTCCCGCCCGACGTGATCTCGTCCGACGTGCACGCCTTCTGCATGAACGGGCCCGCCTACGATCAGCTGGTGACCCTGTCGAAGTTCCTGGCGCTCGGCATGGACGTGCCCGAGGTCATCGCGCGCTCGACCGTCGAGCCGGCGAAGGCCCTGGGGCGCGAGGATCTGGGCACGTTCCGGGTGGGGGCGCTCGGCGACGCCTCGATCCTGACGGTCGAGGACGGGGCCTTCGAGCTCGCCGATGTGCGGGGCGAGGTGAAGGTCGGCGCGCGGATGCTGCGCCCGGCCGGCGTGGTGATCGGCGGCCGCTGGTGGCACGGGGCATGACCTGACCGGCGGGGACGCTCAGCGCATCCGGGAGAGCAGGTCGGTCTTCCACCAGAACTGGTGCGCCAGCGCCGCCGCCACATGCAGCCCGGCCAGCGCCAGCAGCGCATTGGTCCCGATCTCGTGGATGTCGCCCAGCGTGGGCAACCCGAGGAACCAGGTCGCCGCCCCGGTGATCGGCAGCGCGAAGAGCATCGCGTAAAGCGCTCGATGCCCCCATTTCGAGGCCTTGGCGGCGAGCGCCGGCTCCCCCTCCGGCGACGCCGGCACGCCCCGCCGCGCGCGCAGGACCAGCCGCCACGCGGCCAGCGCCAGCACCGTCGCGCCGATGGCGATATGGGCGATGGGGGTGAGGCCGTAGCTCATCGTCCCGGCCGTCATCCCTTCGTCGAAGGGCCGCCCCATGCCGTCGAAAATCAGATGCTGCGCCAGCAGCAGCACGACCACCGCCCAGTGCAGGCGCTTCTGGAGGGCGGAGTAGGCGATGGCTTGGACATTGTGGACCTGGCTCATGACGACTCGCTCTCCGGTTTCGATTTGGTATCATTGCATGTCACGGCGCCCGCGTCCCGTTCCGTCGCGAACGCCGGTCGTCCCGCGTCACCGCCCTTGCCCAGCCCCCCCCGCGATGCGAGGAGGGGCGGGAAACCGGAGCCGCCCATGACCCAGCCTGACCTCACTTCTCCCACGGCGCTCGTCATCGGCGCCGGCCCCGCCGGGCTGATGGCCGCCGAGACCCTCGCCGCGCAGGGCGTCGCGGTGGAGATCGTGGAGGCCAAGCCCTCCGCCGGGCGAAAGCTGCTGATGGCGGGGCGCTCGGGCCTGAACCTGACCAATACCGACCCCGATTTCGCCGCCAGCTACGCCGAGGCCGAGCCCTGGCTCGCCCCGATGCTCGCTTCCTTCGGTCCGGCGGAGGTCCGCGCCTGGGCCGAGGCGCTGGCGCAGGCGACGTTCGAGGGCAGCTCCGGCCGGATCTTTCCCAGGGCGATGAAGGCCTCGCCGCTGCTGCGCGCCTGGCTGGGCCGATTGCACGCCGCCGGCGCGACGCTGCGCACCGGCTGGCGCTGGACCGGGTGGGAGGGCGACGCCCTGCGCTTCGAGACGCCCGAAGGCCCGGTCCTGCGCACCCCCGCCGTCGCCGTGCTGGCGCTGGGCGGGGCCAGCTGGTCGCGGCTCGGCTCCGACGGGGCCTGGGCGCCGTGGCTGGCCGCGAAGGGGGTGGAGATCGCGCCGTTCCAGCCCGCAAATATGGGCTTCCGCGTCGCCTGGTCGCCGCAGATGGCGGCCCAGTTCGGCGCGCCGATCAAGAACGTGCGCCTGATCGCCGGCGCGACCCGGGCGCGCGGCGAGTTCGCCCTTTCCGTCCGCGGGATCGAGGGGGGCGCGGTCTACGCCGTCTCGCGCGCCCTGCGCGAAGGGGGGGAACTGCGGCTCGACCTCGCGCCCGACCTCGAGACGCCCGAGATCGCGCGCCGCCTCGGCCGCGCCCGGCCGGGCGAGAGCCTGGTCAATCGCCTGCGGAAAGCGCTGAAATTCGAACCGGCCCGCCGGGCGCTGGTCCTCGAATTCGGCCGCGGTCCGGGGGGGGAGCCGCCGCCCTCGGACCCGCTGACGCTCGCCCGCCTGCTGAAGGCGCTGCCCGTGCCCCATGACGGCCCCCGCCCGATCGACGAGGCGATCTCGACCGCCGGCGGCGTGACCCGCGCCAGCCTCGACGAAGGCCTGATGCTGCGCGCCGTTCCGGGCGTCTACTGCGCCGGCGAGATGCTGGACTGGGAGGCGCCGACCGGCGGCCAGCTGATCACCGCCTGTCTCGCCACCGGCCGCCATGCCGGCGAAGCGGCTCTCCGGCGGCTGCGAGGCGGCTGAACGCCGGGTTTCGGGCTCCGCGTTAAGGATTTGCTCACCAAATTTCGGCAAAAAATGTTCCCCGAAGTCATGGGGGATGGGCCATGCGATGCCTGGTGATCGAAGATGACGTGCTGGTCGCGCGCTATTGGCAAATGCTGCTGGGGGAGCAAGGGGCCGAGGCGGTTCTGTGCGCCGGATGCGTCGACGCGGCGCGACGTCTGTCGGCGGACCGGTTCGACCTCGCCATCGCGGAACTGACCCTGCCCGATGGCGACGGGCTGGAGCTGGCGACGCTGGCCGCCGAGCGCCAGCCGCACCTGCCGATGGTCATCGTCACGGGGCGGACCGACGTCGAAGGCGACGCGCTTCACGCGCATTTTCCCAACGTGGCGGCGGTGTTCCGCAAAAGCAGCTCGCTGATCGACGCCAGCGCCTTCATCGAATCGTTCTCGACCCGCCTGCGCCAGCGATCGTCGGACCAACGCGCGGTCAACCGACATCCTACATCGGTCAGCAACCCAGGCCAGGCATGCTGATTGTCCAGATTCGACCGGCAAGGGGGACCGGACCGTGCGTTGCCTCATCGTTGAAGACGATGCTCTGCTGGCGGAACGCTGGCGTCAGGCGCTTGGAGAGCTGGGGATCGAAGCGCAGTTGGCGCATAGCCGGGCGGAGGGGGAGAGCTCGCTGAACTCCGGCCGGTTCGGACTGATGCTCGCCGATCTCGGCCTGCCGGACGGCGACGGAAGGGACCTGATCGCGCTGGCCAAGGACCGCGACCCGGACCTGCCGGTGGTGGTGGTCAGCGGGCTCGGCGACCTGTCGCTGTCGGACCTGTTCAGCCGCCACGACAACGTCGCCGCCTTCTTCCACAAGTCCGAGAATTTCGACGAGGTGGCCGCCCTGGTCGATCACTACCGCAAACGTCGCAAGCTCATGCATCCCGACGCCTGAGACGCCGCCTCCTCCGCATGGCCCCCGCCGCAGCCGACGAACCGGCGACCGCGGGGGGGCCAAACCGGGACCGGATCAGGCGTTCGGGCGCCGGGCGCACGGGGGGCGGACGCGACGGGTCCAGTCGGACGGGCCAAGCCAGACCGGGCCCAATTGCACCGGGCCAGAACGCGCCGGGGTCTTTCGCGCCAGATCAGTCGCGGTAGCCGGGCTCTTCGGCGTCCAGCGTCCGGCGCAAGGACAGAAGGTGCAGGCGAGCCGACTCGGGGTCGCCCTCGCGCATCTGCCGCGCCGCCTCGGCCGCGATCTCCGGCGCCACCGCGCGCACCTCGCGCCCGGTGGACAGCGCCAGGGTCTGCACCTCGCAGGCCCGCTCGAGGTAATAGAGGTCGTCCCAGGCCTCGGCGATGGTCGGGGCCAGCACCATGACGCCATGATGCTTCATGAAGACGATGTCCGCGTTCCCCGCCGCCGCCGCGATCCGGTCGCCCTCGGCCGCATCCAGCGCCAACCCGTTGTAATTCCCGTCCACCGCCGTGCGCCCGTAGAATTTCAGCGCGGTCTGGCCGGCGAAGATCAGCGGCTCGCCCTCGGTCATCGACAGGGCGGTCGCGTAGGGCATGTGCGTGTGGAACGCGACCCGGGCCGAGGGGCGGGCCGCGTGCAGGCGGGCGTGGATGTGGAAGGCGGTCGCCTCCGGCGCGCCGTCGCCCTCGATCACCGCGCCGTCGAAATCGCAGACCAGCAGGGAGGAAGCCGTGATCTCGCGGAAGGCCAGCCCGTAGGGATTGACCAGGAACAGGTCGTCATGGCCGGGCACGAGGGCGGAGAAATGGTTGCAGATCCCCTCCTCGAACCCCAGGCGCGCGGCCATCCGGAAACAGGCGGCGAGATCCTCGCGCGCGGCGCGCACCTCCGCCGAGGACAGGTCGGGACGGTTGGCGCGCGGGTCGGCCGCGTCGGCGGCGGCGCGCGGAACGAAGGAATGGGCCATGAGAGCTCCTGCGGACATGGGGCGGCCGACCCCGCCGGCCCGGCGCGGCGGCCCGCCCCTGGACATCGACCTGCCCTGAAAAAGGCGTTGTCGGGGAGTGTAACCTCCTCCGCAGGGTCCCGCCACGGCGGCCGATCGACTTTCCGGCGTGCGCGGAACGTCGCAGCCCCTGCAAGGAGGCCACGTCGCTCTAGCTCAACGCCTGCGTGGCGCTATGAGAGGCGTTGCACATATTCGTCGCCGCCGCGGATGGCCGCGCGGCCCCAGCCATCCCCAGCCCCGCCCGCTCCTCCCCAGGGGACGGACGCCCGCCCTGAAGCCAGATCCGCCGCCCCTTCGGGATGCGCGCCCCGGGTCAGGCCCCAGACATGGAAGCGCCGCCGCCTTGCCGATCCTCGCCCCCTGCCGACCCCGGGCCTCGCGGCCCCGCCCGACCGCGCCCGCCGCGGCGACGGCGCGGGTGC
>NZ_JBSRTQ010000055.1:0-24807 GCF_055129145.1 Albimonas sp.
CGCCGCCAAGCTGCCCGAGGCGGTGCTGCGAGAGGTGACCGCTCTGGCGCTCGACGCCCAGGTGCTGCCCGGCCATGCCGCCCTCGTCGCCGCGATGGCGCGGCTGGAGGCGGCCTCCGCCGCGTGCCCGAACCCCGACCGGGCCGGGCTGATCGCCGCCTATAATGACGCCTTCGACGCCTGGATGGGCGTCTCCCACCTGCGCTTCGGCCCGGCGGAGACGGAGGGCCGCGCGCTCGCCATCGCCTTCTGGCCCGACGCCAAGGGTTTTGCGCGGCGCTCGATCGACGGGCTGATCGCCGATCAGGACCCGGTGGTGGATGACCGTGAAAAATTCCACCAGGTTTCGGTGGCCGCCCGCGGCCTGATGGCGCTCGACCGGCTGCTGTTCGATGCGGACGCCGCGGATGCGGGGCAGGGCTATCCCTGCCGGCTGGTCGCGGCCATCGGGCATGACCTCACGGGGACCTCCGCGGCGCTCGCCCGCGACTGGGCCGAAGTGCACGCCCCCGACATGCGCCGCGCCGGCACGCCCGAGGCCCGCATCTACCTCGACGCCGAGGAGCCGGTGCGCGACCTCTTCACCGCGCTGCTGACCGGGGCGCGGACCACCATCGACAGCCGCTTCGGCGCGCCGCTGGGAAGCTATGACCGCCCCCGCCCGCAATTGGCGGAGGCGTGGCGGTCGGGCCGCGCCCTGCGCAACGCCGGCCTCTCGGTCGCGGCCCTGCGCCAGCTCGCCGGTTGCTTCGCGCCGGCGCTCCCGGTCGAGGCCGCCTCCGAACTCGACGCCGTCTGGGCCCGTGCGCAGGAGGTGGTCGACCGCGCGCCGGGACCGCTGGTCGAGACGGTGCGCGACCCCCGGACCCGTTTCGCCGTCGAAGCCGCCCAGCAGGCGGTGATCGACGCCCGCGAAAAAACCGAGCGGTTGCTCGCCCCCACGCTGGACCTTTCGACCTCGTTCAACGCCCTGGATGGAGACTGAGCCCATGGCCCCCGCGCTTGACCGTCGCCGTTTTCTCGCCTCCGCTTCTCTCACGCTGGCCACGGCTGCGGTGGCGGGCCCCGGATGGGCGGCGGCGGGGGGGCCGAGCCATATCGGCGCGGCCCGCCTGCCTTCGGGCGATTACGCGCTGATCGGGATCGCGCCGGACGGGGAGGAGGCGTTCCGTCTGCCGCTCCCCGGCCGCGGCCACGCCGCCGCAGCCCATCCGCGCCGCCCGCTGGCGGTGGCCTTCGCGCGGCGGCCGGGGGTGTTCGGCCTGGTGATCGACTGCGCCGAGGGGACTTTGGCCGCCAAGCTGGAAAGCCCCGAGGGCCGGCATTTTTACGGGCATGGGGCGTTTTCAGCGGACGGGCGTTGGCTCTACACCTGCGAGAACGCCTATGACGAGGAGGATGCCGGGCGCATCGGCGTCTGGGACGCGGAGACCTGGACCCGCCTCGACGAAATGCGCTCCGGCGGAATCGGTCCGCATGAGACGCTGCTGGCCGGGCCGGACCTGCTCGCCATCGCCAATGGCGGCATCCGCACCCATCCCGATGCGGGGCGGGCCAAGCTGAACCTCGCGACCATGCGGCCGAACCTCGCCTATCTGTCGCTCAAGACCGGCGAGATCGTCGACATGGCGGAGCCGCCGCAGCATCTGGCCTCGCTCCGTCATATCGCCCGGCGGCCTGACGGGCTGATCGCGGCGGCGATGCAGTGGGAGGGCGAGGTGTCTGAGGCGCCGGCGTTGCTGGCGCTGCACCGGCCGGGACAGGGCGCGTTGCGGCTGGTTCAGGCGCCGGAGGCGGAGCATGCGCGGCTCGCGGGCTATGGCGGCTCGGCGGCGTTTTCCGGCGACGGGGCGCGGGTGGCGGTGACCTCGCCCAGGGGCGGGGCGACGCAGGTGTTCGATGCGGAGACGGGGGCGTTCCTCGAGACGATGGCCCAGGCGGATGTCTGCGGCGCGGCGCCGGCCGGGGCGGGGCTGCTGCTGTCGGACGGGACCGGCGGGCTGCGCTGGGTGGGGGCTGCGGGCGAGACGCTCGCTACGGCCTCGATGCCGGTGAACTGGGACAACCATCTGACCGCCGTCGGCCGCGGGCGCGCCGCCGCCTGATCCCGCGATCCCGGCGGGACGGGCGGGCGCCGCGCCGGACGTCCCGCCGGACGGGCCGGGGCGCCGCGCGGCGGTTGCGGCGTGGCGCGGGCGGGACCGTCTCGCCGCGGAAAGGTCGCGAGACCGCCGGCGAACTTGCGCGTCGTCCCCATCGCGAGACCCCCGCCACTCGCGCCCCGACGCAACCGCCGCGCGGGCGCGCGGGTCCCGCCAGCGAGACCGCGAGGCGCGGCGTCCTTCGTCGGGGGCGGGGCGCGTGCGGAAGGGCGAGGCGCGGCCCTCGCCCGCATGGACCTTCTTGCCGCCCGGGCGCAGGAGAAAGCGTCGCCCTCGCCGTCCTCCCCGCAGGAGCCCCCCGATGCCCATCGCCTACGCGCCCGAAGAACTGGCGGTCATCGCCTTCGCCATGCTCTTCGCGGGCTTCGTGAAAGGCTCCACCGGGCTCGGATACTCAACCACCTGCCTGCCGATCATGGCGCTGGCGCTGGGGCTCAAGGCCTCGCTGCCTCTCGCGCTGGCGCCCTCGCTCGCCTCCAACCTCGCGGTGATGCTGACGGCGGGCCCCATCGCCCCGGCGATCCGGCGGTTCTGGCCGATGCTCTGCCTCGCCCCCGTCGGCGTGCTCTGCGGCGCGGCGCTGCTGGGGCAGGTCGAGGGCGCGACCGCCGGCGCCGCGCTCGGCTGCGCGCTGATCGCCTGGATCGGCTTCGCCGCCGCAAGGCCCCACTGGCGCCTGCCCCCCGCGCTCGAGCGCCCGGCCGCCCCCTTCGTCGGCCTCGTCACCGGCGTCGTCAACGGACTCACCGGCTCCCAGGTCCTGCCGATCACCCCGTTCATGATGTCGCTCGACGTGCCCCGCGGCGCCTTCCTGCACACGCTCAACCTCAGCTTCACGCTGTCGAGCTTGACCATGGCCGCGGCGCTGACCGGCCTTGGCCTGATGACCCGGGACGCCGCCCTCGTCTCGCTTTTCGGCATCGCTCTCGCGATCGCCGGCGTCCGCGCCGGCGGGGCGCTGCGCAAGCGGCTGCCCGAAGCGGCGTTCCGCAACATGGTGCTCGTGGTGCTCGGCCTCGCCGGCGCCGCGCTGATGGTCCGCGGCCTGCGCTGAGCCCGCGCTTGCGCGGAGCGGTGCAGCGTACGATTTCCACATATCTGGAAAATTGGCCGTCTTGTCGAATGATTGTTGACAATCCGTCTCGCTGATCGCCACCCTGCTCCCTAACGAACGCGCCAGGCGCCCCCGCAAACGGGGATCCGCGACCCGGCCGTCAGGGAGGAAGACCGCATGACCGACCCTTCGGGCGTCGCCGAGCTGCGCCTGCGCCGCAGCCTGGCCGAGAAGATGGGCGGCGAGGAGAAGCTCGCCCGCCACATCGCCGCCGGCAAACTTCCGGTGCGCGAGCGCATCGCCCGGCTCTGCGACGAAGGCAGCTTCCGCGAGATCGGCTCGGTGTCCGGCAAGGCCGAATACGACGCCGACGGGAACCTGACGGAGTTCTCCCCCGCCAACTTCATCTTCGGGCGTGCGCGCATCGACGGTCGCCCGGTGGTCGTCGCCGCCGACGATTTCACGGTGCGCGGCGGCGCCGCCGACGCCTCGATCCATGGCAAGGTCGAACAGGCCGAGGCCATGGCCCACACCATGCGCCTGCCGCTGATCCGCCTGATCGACGCCACCGGCGGCTCGGTCAAGACCATCGAGTCGCTGGGCCGCACCTACGTCCCCGCCAACCCGTCCTGGGGCGACCTGATCCGCAACCTCGAGACCGTGCCGGTGGTGGCGCTGGTGCTCGGCTCGGTCGCCGGCATCGCCTCGGCCCGCGCGGTCTCGGCCCATCTGACGGTGATGGTCGAGGGCACGTCGCACATGTTCATCGCCGGCCCCCCGGTGGTCAAACGCACCGGCATCGACATGGGCAAGGAGGAGCTGGGCGGCGCCAAAGTCCACGAAAAGGCCGGCGCCGCCGATCTGGTGGTGAAGTCCGAGGACGAGGCTTTCGCCGCCGCCCGCGCCTTCCTGTCGTTCCTGCCGTCCTCGGTCGGCGAGGCGCCCCCCGTTCGGCCCCTGTCGGACCCCGAGGACCGCACCGACCCCGACCTCGGCGCCATCGTCCCGAGCGACCGGCGCAAAGTCTATCCGACCCGCGAGATCCTGCGCCGCGTCTTCGATGACGGCGAGATCTTCGAGGTCGCCCCCAAATTCGGCCGCGCCACCATCTGCGCGCTGGCCCGGCTCGGCGGGCGCCCCGTCGCCGTCATGGCCTCCGACCCACGCGTCTATGGCGGCGCCTGGGGGGCGGACACCTGCGAAAAAGCCATCCGCTTCCTCGATTTCGCGGAGACGTTCCGTCTGCCGCTGGTGCATTTCGTCGACATCCCGGGCTTCCTCATCGGCCCCGCCGCCGAACAGACCGGCACCATCCGCCACGGCGCCCGGGCGCTCGCCGCCGTCTACCGCGCCTCGATCCCGGTCTGCTCGGTCCTGATCCGAAAATGCTTCGGGGTGGCCGGCGCCGCCCACATGAACCCGGAGGGCTACCGGCACCGTTTTGCGTGGCCCTCGGGCGACTGGGGCTCGATCCCGCTGGAAGGGGGGATCGAGGCGGCCTGGAAGCGCGACCTCGAAGCCGCCCCGGACCGCGAGGCGATGCTGGCCGAGATCACCGCGAGGCTCGACGCGCTCCGCTCCCCCTTCCGCACTGCGGAGGCCTTCGGGGTGGAGGAGATCATCGACCCGGCCGAGACCCGCCCCCTGCTCTGCGACTTCGCCGAACTCGCCTATCGCCGCAACCTGCGCGACGCGCCCCAGGCGCGCTACCGCCCGTGAGGGACATGGCGACCCAAGCGCCGCTCCTGCGTGTGGAGGGGCTCGGCATCGGCTTCGGCGCCCGCCGGGGCCGGGTGGCGCTGCGCATCACCGAGGGGGTGACCTTCGACATCGCGCGGGGCGAGCGGGTCGGCCTCGTCGGCGAAAGCGGCTGCGGCAAGACCATCACGGGGCTCTCGCTGATGCGCCTGCTGCCCGGCAACGCCCGGATCGAAGGGCGGATCCTGCTGGACGGCGAGGACCTCGCCGCCGCCTCCCCGGCCCGGATGAGGAAAGTCCGCGGCAAGCGCATCGCGATGATCTTTCAGGAGCCGATGTCGGCGCTGGACCCCGTCTTCACCATCGGCGCCCAGATCGGCGAGGCGCTTATGCTGCATGAGCCGGTCGGCAAGGCCGAGACCCGCGCCCGGGTCATCGACATGCTGTCGGCGGTGGGGATCCCCGCGCCCGAAAAGCGGGTCGACGAATACCCTCACCAGCTTTCGGGCGGCATGCGCCAGCGGGCGATGATCGCCATGGCATTGATCTGCAAGCCCGAACTGATCATCGCCGACGAGCCGACCACCGCGCTCGACGTCACCATCCAGGCCCAGATCATGGACCTGCTGCGCGAGCTGTCGGAGCGGACCGGCACGGCGCTTCTGTTCATCACCCACGACCTCGGCGTGGTGGCGGAGACCTGCACGCGGATGATCACCATGTATGCGGGCCAGGTGGTCGAGGACGCGGCCGTCGACGACGCGCTGATGAAGCCGCGCCACCCCTACACGTCCGGCCTGCTGCGCTCGCTCCCCCAGTTGAACCGGGCGCGCGGGGAATTCGCCTTCATTCCGGGCCGCGTGCCCTCGCCCGCCGCGATGCCCGCCGGTTGCCGGTTCCGGGCGCGTTGCGGCTATGCCGCGGCCGGCTGCGAGGCCCCGCAGGTCCTCGAACCCGCCGGGGCCGGGCGCCTGGCCCGCTGCCATCGCGCCGACGCGCTGGACCTGCCGGGGGCCGTGGCATGAGCCGGGAGGAGACGCTGACCGCGCCCGTCGTCTCGGTCCGCGGGTTGCGCATCGCGTTTCCGTCCCTCGACGGGCGGGAGACGGTGAAGGCGGTCGACGACATCTCCTTCGACATCGCGCCGGGGGAAACCTTCGGGATCATCGGCGAGAGCGGGTCGGGCAAGACCACCATCGGGCGGGCGCTGGCCGGGCTGCTGCCGCCGACCGGGGGGACGATTCTCTACGACGGCGAGGACCTGCGCCGCATGTCCCGGCGCGACTGGCGCACGCGGCGGCGGCGCTACCAGATCGTGTTCCAGGATCCCAATGCGGCGCTCGACCCGCGCATGACCATCCTGCAATCGCTGATCGAGCCGATGCGCATCGCCGGCGGGCGGTCGGAGCCGGAGATGAAGGCCGAGGCCATGCGGTCGCTGGACCGCGCGGGCCTTCGCGCCGAACTCGCCGACCGTCACCCGCACGAGCTTTCCGGCGGCCAGAAACAGCGGGTCAACATCGCCCGCGTGCTGCCGCTCAACCCCCGCCTGATCGTGTGCGACGAGGTGGTGGCGGCGCTCGACGTGTCGATCCGGGGCGAGATCCTCAACCTCTTCGCGGAGCTGCAACGCGATTTCGGCATCGCCTACGCCTTCATCGCCCATGACCTCGCGATCGTGGCCCAGGTCTCCGACCGCATCGCGGTGACCTATCTGGGCCGGTTCATGGAGCTGGGGCCGGCCGAGGCGGTCACCGAACGCCCGCTCCATCCCTACACCGCGGCGCTGCTGTCGGCCGAGCCGCGCCCCTTGCCCGCGCATCTGCGCGCGCCGCGGCGCATCGAGCTGAAGGGCGAGATCCCCAGCCCGGTCAACCCGCCCAGCGGCTGCCGGTTCCGCACCCGCTGTCCCCACGCGCAGGGGCTCTGCGCGCAACAGGCGCCGGAATGGCGCGAGGTCCGGCCGGGTCATCACGTGGCCTGCCATTTCGCCGGACCCGACGGGCTCGTCGAGCCCGAACCGCAGCAAACGTCGGCGCAGACCGACACGGGAGGAGACCGACCATGACCCATGCCCAGACCCCGCGCCCGACCCTGGCGCAATTGCCGCCGCTTCGCCGCAGACAGGTGCTGGCGGGGCTCGCCGGCGCCACCGCGCTCGCCGCGACCGGGCTGCCGTTTCGCGCGCTCGCGGCGCCCAAGGGCGCGATGCGCATCGCCGCCAACGCCAACCCGTCGAGCCTCGACCCCGCCACCGGCGGCGCGGGCTCGGACCACGTCTTCCTCTACAATTTCTACGACACGCTGGTGGACTGGGATTACGCGACCCTCGCGCCTCTCCCCGGCCTCGCCACGTCGTGGGAGTTCACCGACCCCCAGACCCTCGTGTTCAAATTGCGCGAGGGCGTCACCTTCCATGACGGCTCGCCCTTCGATGCGGACGCCGTGAAATTCAACCTCGACCGCAACCGCACCGCGGAGCTGTCGAACATCAAGAAGGACGTGGCCAACATCGCCGAGGTGGTGGTCGACGGCCCCCATCAGGTCACGCTGAAGCTGTCGGACCCCGACACCGCGCTGCCGCTGATCCTGTCGGACCGCGCCGGCATGATGATCGCGCCGTCGTCCGTCAACGGCGATCCGGAGGGGCGGGCCGACCGCGCCCCCGTCGGCACCGGCCCGTTCAGCTTCGTGTCGTGGACCGATGGCGAGAAGGTCGCCGGCAAGGCCAATCCCGACCATTGGCGCGACGGCATCCCGAAGGTCGAGACCCTCGACATGATGATCATCCCCGACGGCGCCACCGCGCTCCGCTCGGTCCAGTCCGGCCAGGCCGACATCGCCTACCAGATATCCGAGCGGCAGAAGACGCTGATCGAGAAGATGCCCAACCTGCAGCTCGCCTTCGGCCCGACGCTCTATGTCTACCAGCTCTACCTGAACTCGGCCCGCGGGCCGCTTCAGGACGTGCGGGTCCGCAAGGCGATGATGATGGCGATGGACCGCGACGCCTGGGTGCTGGCGACCCAGGCCGGCGTCGGCGAGCCCGCCTACATGAACCTGCCGAAAGCCCATTGGGCCTATTCCGAAGCCGCGGCGAAGCACGTCGCCTACGACCTCGACCGCGCCAAGGCCTACATGAAGGAGGCGGGGGTCGAGAGCGGCATCGAGCTTGATTTCCGCGGCTATCCCGACCAGGCGAGCGTGCAGCGCGCCGAGGTGGTGCTGGAGCAGCTCGGCAAGATCGGCGTGCGCGGCAAGTTCACCAATGGCCCGATCGCCGAGACCTCCGGCCTCTATTTCGGCGCCGAGAAGCAGGGCGATGTGCTGATGTCGGCCTGGACCGGGCGCCCCGATCCGTCGCTGACCTACGCGCTGCTCTATTCCGAAACCTCCTACTACAACGCCGGCCGCGTCGCCCCCCCCGCCGGCTACGCCGAAGCGGTGCAGGCGAGCCGCGCCACCGGCGACCAGGCCAAGCGCGCCGAGGCGCTGGGCACGGCGCAGGAGCTGGCGATGGACGCGGCGATGAACATCCCCCTCTCCATCCGCTACGAGGTCGACGCGCTGTCCACCAAGGTCGAGGGCTACCAGCCCAACCTGCTGGGCAAGCCCAAGTTCCGCGACGCCGGCTTCGTCTGAAGCCGGACGGATAGGGAGACCGAGATGCTGAACCAGGTTCAACGCCGGATGCTGATGCGCCGCGTGCTCCAGGCGATACCGGTGCTGATCCTGGCCACCTTCTCGGTGTTCATGCTGCTCAAGATGCTTCCCGGCGACGTGGCGATCACGCTCGCCGGGGAGAACGCGACCGAGGCGCGGATCGACGAGATCCGCGCGCTTTACGGCCTCGATCGGCCGTTGCTGGTGCAATACGGCGACTGGGTCTGGGGGGCGGTGCAGGGCGATCTCGCGAAGTCGCTGCTGTCGGGGGAGGCGGTGTCGGACACGCTCGCCCGGGTCTTTCCCAACACGCTCTTCATCGTGGCCTACGCGATCATCCTCGCGATCCTCGCCGGCGTGCCGCTGGGCGTGCTGGCCGCGAGCCGGGCGGGCGGCTGGGCCGACAAGCTGGTGATGGTATTCAGTTCGGTCGGCGTGGCGCTGCCGAATTTCTGGCTGGCGATGATCTTCGTGGGGGCCTTCGCGCTGAACCGGCAATGGTTCCCCGCCACCGGCTTCATCCCGCCGTCCGAGGGGTTGGGCGCCGCGATCTGGTCCGCGACGCTTCCCGCCGTGGCGCTGGCCGCGTCGGGCATGGCGGAGGTGGCGCGCCAATTGCGCTCCTCGCTGGTCGAGGTGCTCGGCTCCCAGCATTTCCGCACGCTTCACGCCAAGGGGCTGAGCCCGCGGGCGATCCTGTGGAAGCACGGGCTGCGCAACGTGTCGGTCAACCTGCTGACCGTGATCTCGCTGCTGGTCAACCGCACGCTCGCCGCGACCGTGGTGGTGGAGGTGGTGTTCGCCATCCCCGGCATCGGCGCGACCATCGTCGACGCCACCCTGCGCCGGGATTTCCCGGTGGTGCAGGGGGTTGTGCTGGCGATGGTGGTCACCGTCATCGCCGTCAACCTGATCACCGACATGCTCTACAGCGTGCTGGACCCGAGGATCGCGCAACGATGACCGCCATTCCCGATCCCCACGCGGCCCGCCCCCGGTCCCCCCACGTCCCCGCCGACGCGGACCCCGCACCGCCGCCGCCGCGGCCATTCCTGACGCGCTTCGCCGACTGGGCCGCCGACGACATTCCCGCCGCCATCGCGCTGGTGGTGCTGACGGCGATCATCGCCTGTTCGATCTTCGCGCCCTGGATCGCGCCGCATGACCCGACGCTTCAGGACTACAACATCATCCTGGAACCGCCGAGCCCGGCCTACCTGCTGGGCACCGACGATCTGGGACGCGACGTGTTCTCGCGGCTGATCCACGGGGCCTCGGCCTCGGTCTACGCGGCGTTCCTTTCGGTCGGCGTGGCGGCGATCCTCGGCATCCCCGTCGGGCTGATCGCGGGCTATGCCGGCGGCTGGGTGGACGAATGCGTCAGCCGGATCATCGACACCTTCCTCAGCTTCCCCGCCATCGTGCTCGCCATCGCGGTGACCGGCGTGCTGGGCATCGGGCTGACCAACGCCATGATCGCGGTCGGCATCGTCTTCGCGCCGCAATTGGCCCGGCTGGCGCGGGCGCGGGCGCTGGTGCTGAAGCAGGAGCTCTATGTGGACGCCGCCCGCTGCTTCGGCGCCTCAACCCCGCATATCCTGATCCGCCACGTGCTGCCCAACGCCATCCAGCCGGTGCTGGTGCAGATGACCCTGCTGATGGCCGTGGCCCTGCTGGCCGAGGCGTCGCTGTCGTTCCTCGGCCTCGGCATGCAGCCGCCCGAGCCGTCCTGGGGCTCGATGATCGCGCGCGCCTATCTCTACATCCAGCTCGCGCCCGAACAGATGTGGGCGCCCGGCGTCGCCATCCTCGTCACCGCGCTCAGCTTCAACACCCTGGGCGAGAGCCTCCGCGAGGCGCTCGACCCCACCTCCCGCTAGGAACCCCACCCCATGGACATTTGCACCGACACCGCCGGCCGCGTGATGGAAATTTCAAAGGCCCCCGGCGACCGGGTCGAGGCCGGAGAGACGGTGCTGACCGTCGAGGCGATGAAGATGGAGATCCCCATCGCCGCCGAGACCGCCGGCGTCATCGCCTCCATCGCCGTGACCGTCGACCAGATGGTCGAGGAGGATCAGGCCGTCGCCTCGATGGACGCCGACGAATGACCCCCGAGGCGGTGTTCGAGCGGATGACCGAGCGGGGCGACGCGATGCTCGCCCAGCTCGACCGTTGGGCGGCGGAGACGCCCGACAAGGTGTTCTTGCATTACGGCGAGGATGACGTCCGGCTGACGTTCGCGGAGGTCGCGGCCTATGCCGACCGTCTCGGCGCGGGGTTGGCCGCGCAGGGCATCGGGCCGGGCGACCGGGTGGCGGTGCTCACCCGCAATTCGCTGGTGGCCGCGCTGTCGCTGTTCGGGATCTTCCGGGCGGGGGCGGTCTACGCGCCGATCAACTTCAACCTGACCGGCGCGCTGCTGGCCTACCAGCTGTCGGACGCAGGCCCGGCGCTGCTGATCACCGATTCCGGCTTCTTCGCCGCGCTGACCCCGATCTGGGGCGAGCTGACCGTCCCCGCCGTCGCCCTCCACCACCCGGCGCCCGGCGACCATGACCATGAGGCGGCGCCCGCCCCCGCGCCCGCCGGCTTCCCCGAACCGCTCGACCTCGCGGACCTCGCCGCCCCCGGCCGCCCGGTCCCGCAGATCGCCTCCGGCCCCTTCGACCCGGCGGCGATCATCTACACCTCGGGCACCACCGGGCCCGCGAAAGGCGTGCTGCTCGGCCAGCGCTGGATCAACCAGTATTGCTTCTTCGGCCGGCCGCTCTCCGACGCAGGGGACGCGGTCTATTGCGACCTGCCCATGTATCATGTCGCCGGCGCCTTCTGGCTGCTGGGCGTCGCCACCTGGAACGGGCAGACCATCGGGATCTGGGACAAGTTCTCGCCCGCGAAATTCTGGGACCGGATCGCAGAATGCGGGGCGACGTCGGCCACGCTGCTCGACGTGATGATCCCGCGGCTGATGTCCGCGCCGCCGCGCCCCGACGACCGCGACAACACGCTGGTCCGGGTGCACATGCAGCCGTTCAACGCCAACCACCACGCCTTCTCCCGCCGCTTCGGGATCGACGTGGTCACCGTCGGCTTCGGCCAGACCGAAAGCGGCGCGGTCTTCGCCGGCGTCATCGACGAGTTTCCCGAAGGGCAGGGCACGTCCGCCGCCTTCTGGCGCGGCATGCCCAAGACCGAGGTGCTGGCCGCCGCCCGCGCCCTCGACCGCGTGGTCTTCGACGGGCGCGAGGATCTGCCCAAGGGCCTGATGGGCCGCGTCAACCCGCTCTACGAACTCGGCGTTTTGGATGAGACCGACGCTCCGGTCCCCATCGGTCAGGTCGGCCAGCTCTGCCTGCGCCCCCGCTTCCCGGGGATGATCCTCGAGGGCTACATCAACAAGCCCGAGGCGACGCTGAAGGTGTTGAAAAACTGCTGGTTCCACACCGGCGATGCCGTCCGCTGCGTGGACGAGGCCCGCGGCCTCCATGTCTTCATCGACCGCATGGGCGGCTTCTTCCGGGTTCGCGGCGAGAACGTGTCGTCCTTCGAGGTCGAGACCGCGCTCGCCCGTCACCCCGCCGTCCGCGCCGCCGCCGCGGTGCCGCTGCCGGCGGCCGAGGGCGACGAGGACGACATCGCGGCCTTCGTGGAGCTGGAGGACGGCGCGACCCTGACGGTCGCCGAACTCGCCGCGCATGCCGCCGCCGAAATGCCCAAATACATGCGCCCCCGCCACCTGCGCATTCTCGAGGCGCTGCCGGTCACTCCCACCTCGAAGGTCGAGAAATACAAGCTCCGCGCCGGGCTGCTGGCCGAGCTGGACGCCGAGAAAGCCCCCGCATGACCCTCCAGGATCCCCCCGCCACCGCCGATTTCCTCGCCCGTCATCGCGCCGCCATCGACGCGTCCTGGCCGGAAGGTTTCGCGCGCGAAACCACGTTTCCGCTCGGCCGCATCCCGCTTTCGGACCACCTGCGCCACTGGGCGCGGGAGACGCCCGACGCGACCACGATCATCTTCTACGGGCGCGAGATCACCTGGGCCGAGCTCGACGGCCTCGCCGACCGTTTCGCCGGGCTGCTCGCGGCGCGCGGGATCGGCAAGGGGGACCGGGTCTCGGTGTTCCTGCCCAACTGCCCGCAATTCCACATCGCCTTCTTCGGCATCCTCAAACTCGGCGCCGTGCATTGCCCGGTCTCGCCGCTCTCCACCGCCCACGAACTCGACTACATGCTGACCGATGCCGGCGCCCGCGCGCTGGTGACGCTCGATGCGCTCTGGCCGGTGGTGGAGGCCGCGCCCGCCGCCAGGGGCCTCGCCGTCTGGACCACGGCCCTCTCGGAGATGCTCCCCGAAACCCCGACGATGGAGGTCCCCGCCACCGTCGCCGCCCCCATCGCGCCCAACGGCGGCGAGGCGTTTTTGTCGGCGCTGGAGGCGGCGAGCCCCGAATACGCGCCCGGCGCCTCCTGGGACGGGCTCGCCGCGCTCAACTACACCGGCGGCACCACCGGCATGCCCAAGGGCTGCGAACACAGCCAGGGCGACATGGTGACGACCGCCGCCGCCAATCTCAGCCTCGGCGGCGCGGCGGATGCGGGCGTCTCCGCGTCCTTCTTCCCCGAATTCTGGATCGCGGGGGAGAATGCGGCGCTGCTTTATCCGGTCGTCGCCGGCGCGCCGCTGGTGCTGATGACCCGGTGGGACGCGCTCGGCCTGATGCAGGCGATCGAGCGCTACAAGGTCGCCGCCTTCGCCATGGTCGTCGACGGCGCGCTGGAGATTCTGGCCCATCCGCGCTTCGCCGAATTCGATCTGTCGTCCCTGAAACGGGTCCGCGTGGTCAGCTTCGTGAAGAAGCTGGACCGCGAGATCCGGGCCAAATGGCGCGACGCCGTCGGCACCGTGCTCGCCGAAGCCGCCTGGGGGATGACCGAGACGCATACCTCCAACACCTTCACGCTCGGCATGCAGGACGACGATTTCGACCTGAAGCAGCAGCCGGTCTTCGTCGGCCTCCCCGTCCCCGGCAACGAGTTCACCATCCGCGATTTCGACACGTTCGAGGTGCTGGATTTCGGGGCGGAGGGCGAGATCTGCACCCGCTCCCCCGCCATGCTCAAAGCCTATTGGGGCAAGCCCGAGGCGACGGCCGAGGCGATCCGCGACGGCTGGCTGCGGTCGGGCGACATCGGGGTGATCGATCCGGGCGGACACCTCCACTATCTCGGCCGGCGCAAGGAGATGCTGAAGGTCCGCGGCATGTCCGTCTTTCCGGCCGAGCTGGAGGCGGAGCTTGGAAAGCATCCCGATATCGCCGGTTCCGGCGTCGTGGGGCGCGCCGACGCGCATTCCGGCCAGATCCCCGTCGCCTTCATCCAGCTGCGCGCGGGGGCCGGGATCTCGGCCGCCGACCTGCATGCGTGGCTGGCCGAGCGAGTCGCCAAATACAAGATCCCCGAGATCCGCCTGATCGAGGCCTTGCCGATGACCGCCACCGGCAAGGTGAAGAAAACCGGCCTCGTCGACCTGATCGAACCCGCCGCCTGAAGCGCGTCCGCCCCATATCCTGAGAGCCTGATGACCGTCACCCGACTGCTGATCGCCAACCGGGGCGAAATCGCCGCCCGCATCGCCCGCACCGCCGCCGAGATGGGGGTGGAGACCATCGCCATCCACTCCGCCGACGATGCGGCGAACCTCCATGTCCGCCGCGCCGACCGGGCGGTGGAGATCCCGGGGCAGGGCGCGCGCGCCTATCTGGACGCCGAGGCGGTCGTCGCCGCCGCGGTGGCCGCCGGCGCCGACGCGGTGCATCCGGGCTACGGGTTTCTCTCCGAAAACGTGGATTTCGCGACGCGGGTCGAGGCCGCGGGCCTCGCCTTCGTTGGCCCCACGCCGGCCTCGCTGGCGCTCTTCGGCGACAAGACCGCCGCCAAGCGCCGGGCGGAAGAGCTCGGCGTCCCCATCATCCCCGGCACGGCCGAGGACACCGACCTCGCCGCCGCCACCGCCTTCTTCGATGCGCTGCCCGAAGGGGCGGCGATGATGATCAAGGCGGTCGCCGGGGGCGGCGGGCGCGGCATGCGCGCGGTGGCGGCGCGCGACGAGATCGAAACCGCCTGGACCCGGTGCAAGTCCGAGGCGAAGGCCGCTTTCGGCGACGGCGCGGTCTATGTGGAGCGGTTTCTCCCCGCGGCCCGGCATCTCGAAGTCCAGATCCTCGGCGACGGGCAGGGGGGCGTCGTCCATCTGGCCGAGCGCGAATGCACCCTGCAGCGTCGCAATCAGAAGCTGATCGAGATCGCGCCGTCGCCGTCGCTGTCCCCCGCCGACCGCGACCGCATCACCGGCTGGGCGCTGGAGCTGGCGCGCAGCGGGACCTATCGCAGCCTCGGCACGTTCGAGTTCCTGATGGACGTGGGCGCCGGCGACATCTTCTTCATCGAGGCCAATCCCCGCATCCAGGTCGAGCACACGGTGACGGAGGAGGTGTTCGGCCTTGATCTCGTTCGCCTGCAGATGGGCATCGCCGGCGGAAAAACCCTCGTCGATCTCGGCATTGCGCAGGATACGCTGCCCGCCCCCCGCGGGTTCGCCATCCAGGCGCGGGTGAACATGGAGCGGATGGACGCCAAGGGCGCCGCGCGTCCATCGGGCGGCACGCTCACCGCCTATGAGCCGCCGTCCGGCGCCGGCATCCGCGTCGATGGCTTCGCCTATGCGGGCTACAAGACCTCCGCCGCCTTCGACAGCCTGCTTGCGAAAGTCATCGTGCATTCGCCGCGGCCCGATTTCGGCGCGGCGCTGGCCAAGGCCGACCGGGCGCTGAAGGAATTCCGGATCGAGGGGCTGCAGACCAACCTCCCCTATCTCCGCGCCCTCCTCTCCCATCCGTCCGTGCGCGCCGGCGCCGTCACCACCCGCTTCATCGAGGCCGAGGCGCAAGCCCTTTTCGATGCCGCCGCCGCCCAGTCCCCCGCGCTCTTCTTCGAGCCGGCGGAGACGCAGGCCGGCCCCGAGGCAGCCGCCGCCGCCCTCCCCGAAGGCGCGGTCGCGGTGACGGCGCCGATGCAGTCCACGCTTTTCGCGCTCGACGTCGGCGTCGGCGACGTGGTGCGCGCCGGCCAGCAACTCGCCATTCTCGAGGCGATGAAGATGGAGCACACCATCGCCGCCCCCCATGGCGGGGTGGTCCGCGGGGTCTTCGCGACGCTGGGCGACACCCTGATGGACGGCGCCCCGATCCTCGCCCTGGAACCCATGGAGGGCGAAGCGGCCGAGGCGGCGGCGGAGGCCGAGATCGACCTCGACTACATCCGCCCCGAACTGGAGGAGCTGCGCGCCCGCCTCGCCGCCGGCCTCGACGAGAACCGCCCCAGGGCCGTCGACAAGCGCCGCCGCCTCGGCCACCGGACCGCCCGCGAAAACCTCGGCCAGCTCTGCGATCCGGGCAGCTTCAACGAATATGGCGGGCTGGCGCTGGCCGCGCAGAAGTCGCGGCGGACGCTTGCCGACCTCATCGAAAACACCACCGGCGACGGGATCGTCACCGGCACCGGCTCGATCAACGGCGACCTTTTCGGCCCGGAAAAATCCCGCTGCGCCTTCGCGGTCTACGACTACATGGTGCTCGCCGCGACGCAGGGGCAGCGCAACCACAAGAAGCAGGACCGGCTCTACGACCTCGCCGGCAAATGGAAAATTCCGGTGGTGCTGCTGGCCGAGGGCGGCGGCGGGCGTCCGGGCGACGACCGGATGTCGGTGGCGGGGCTCGACAACAAGTCGTTTTCGCACTTCGCGGCGCTGTCGGGAAAAGTGCCGCTGGTCGGCGTGGTCTCGGGTCGGTGTTTCGCAGGCAATGCGGCGTTGCTGGGCTGCTGCGACGTGATCATCGCGGATGAAAGCGCCAATCTCGGCATGGCCGGGCCTGCGATGATCGAGGGCGGGGGCCTCGGCGTCTACGCCTCCGAGGACATCGGGCCGACCGCGGTGCAGGCCGCCAACGGCGTCGTGGACATCCGTGTGAAGGACGAGGTCGAGGCCTGCGCGGCGGCGAAGAAATACATCTCCTACTTCCAGGGGCCCATCGCCGAGTGGACCGCGAAGGACCAGCGCCTGCTGCGCCGCGCCATCCCCGAAAACCGCCTGCGGGTGCACGAGGTGCGCGACGCGATCGACATTCTGGCGGACGAGGGCTCGGTCCTCGAGCTTCGCCCCGAATTCGGCATCGGCATCGTCACCGCCTTCGTGCGGATCGAGGGCAAACCCTTCGGCCTGATCGCCAACAACACCAGGCATCTCGGCGGCGCCATCGACGGACCCGCCGCGGACAAGGCGAGCCGCTTCATGCAGCTCTGCGACGCCTTCGACATCCCGCTGATCTCCCTCGTCGACACGCCCGGCTTCATGGTCGGGCCGGAGGCGGAGAAGACCGGACTGGTGCGCCATGTCTGCCGGATGTTCGTCACCGGCGCCTCGCTGTCGGTCCCGATCTTCGCGGTGGTGCTGCGCAAGGGCTATGGGCTGGGCGCCATGGCGATGACCGGGGGCGGGTTCCATGACGGGTTCTTCACCGTGGCCTGGCCCACCGGGGAATTCGGCGGCATGGGGCTGGAGGGCGCGGTGCGGCTCGGTTTCAGCAAGGAGCTCGCGGCGGAGACGGACCCGGCGGCGAAGCAGGCGCTCTTCGAAAAGCTGGTCGCGAATTTCTACGAGATCGGCAAGGCGGTCTCCGTCGCCTCGGCGCTGGAGATCGACGCGGTGATCGACCCGGTCGACACCCGCGGCTGGATCCTGCGCGGCCTGGCCGCCGCCCCGCCCCGCAAGACGATGGAGGGCGGACGCCGGCCCTTCGTCGACAGCTGGTGATGGACCGCGCGGCGGCATCCAGGCGGGCGGGGGGCGAGGCGTCGTCCCCCGCCGCCGCGCCTCTCGGCCTCGCCGAACAGATCGCCGATCTCTGCGGCGAGATGATCCTCGACGGCCGCATCCGCGCCGGGGAACGCCTGCCCGAAACGATGATCGTCGAGACGTTCCGGCTGTCGCGCGCCTCGTTCCGCGACGCGCTGCGGGTGCTGGAGCGGCGGGGGCTGGTGGAGGTGGAGCCGAGGCGCGGGGCCCGGGCGCGCGCCGTCCGCCTGCGCGACATCGCCGATCTCTTCGACGTGCGCATCGCGCTCGCCTGCCTCGCCGCCCGGGCCATGGCGGTCACTCCCGACCCGGGCTGGCGCGCCACGCTGGAACGTCGCGTGGCGGAGATGGAGGCCGGGGCCGGCGATCCCGACATCGCCCCCCTGGTCTTCTCGCGCAGCTTCACCCGCGCGGTGCGCAGCGCGGTCAACGGGTCGGGCAACGCGCTTCTGCCGCGGCTGATGGCCGATCTCGACGCGCGCAGCCTGTGGCTGACGCTCTGGCGCACGCCGCTGGACGCGCTCGACGTCCCCACCCGCCGCGCGCGGGCGGCGGGGATGCGCGCGGTGGCCGACGCCATCGACGCCCGCGACCCCGCCCGGGCGGAGGCCGCGATGCGCGAGGTTTTCGAGGCGTCGCGCGATGCGGCGCTGGCGGAACTCCCTCGCGCGGCCCCGGCGCTTTTCGCGCGGGACGGGGGCGAGGGCTAGCCGTGGCGCGCCGAGAAATCACGCATCTCGGCGATCATCAGGTCGAGCTTCGCGTCGAGCCGATCCACCGGCGCATGCACGCCGAGCGCCAGCTGCCGCCCCTGCCGGGTCAGGGGCAGGGGAAAGCTGACGCCCCCCGCGCCTGGGACCAGAACGTTGCGCGACACCGCGTAGCCGTCGCGCCGCGCCTGGGCGATCCGCTCCCACAAGGCTGGCGCATCGACCCGGCCCCCCTCGGGCGCCAGATGCGCGTTCATCCGGCGGATCAGCAGCGCCACTTGCCGGTCCTCCCGCAGGCTCAGCAGCAGCCAGCCGAGGCCCGACTCCGCCAGCAGCCGACGCCCCCCGATCTCGATCCGGTGGCTGCGGGGCAGGGGCGATTGCAGCCCGTAGACATATTGGGTGTGGAGGTCGGACTGGGTGGCGAGGGTCACCGTCTCCGAGGTCAGCGCCGACATCCGCCGCATCTGGCCAAGGATCGGGTCGTCGCCGAACAGCGCCTGCTCCACCCACTCCCCCTGCACCACGATGCGCATGGTGGGGAAATAGCTGCGCGAGAAGCGGTCGTAGTCCAGGTATCCCAGCTCGGTCAGGCTTTTGAGCAGGGCGGCGGCGGAGGACGTGGGGTAGTCGAGCCGCGCCGCGACCTCCTTCAGGCCCATCGGCCTCTGCACGTCGCGAAAACAGTCGAGCACCTCGAACACGCGGCGCGCGGTCTTGATCACCGGCTCCAGAGACGCTTCCTCCACATATGTGAATTTCGCCGGCCCGACTATGCAGCGCCTGACGCTTGTCCGATAGTCCCCCGACAGGCCGCGCCCGCAGAGGCGCGCCGGGAGGAAACGACGGTGGTCCCCAAGCGAGCGCCCGCGCGCCCCTCGCCCGCCTTCCCGCGACCCTCGCCCCCCGGCGAGGCGGCCCCTGCACGCCCCCGCTCCCCTGACACGCCTCCCGAAAGGACCCCGACGATGACCGAGACCCTGCTGCGCGAGATGCGCGACGGCCTGCTGATCCTGACCATGAACCGTCCCGAGCGGCGCAACGCCATGAACCCCGACCTGACCGCGGCCCTGCGCGACGCCACCGCCGCCGCCGCCGAGGATCCTGAGGTCCGCGCCGTGCTGCTGACCGGCGCCGGCGACGCCTTCTGCGTGGGCGGGGACGTGAAGGCGATGAGCGAGGGCTCGACCCGCGCGCGCTCCCTCGGCGAGCGCATCCACGACCTGCGCGACCGGATGAACGCCTCGCGCTATCTGCACGAGATGGCCAAGCCCACCATCGCCGCAATCAACGGCCCCGCCGCCGGCGCCGGGCTGTCGCTGGCGCTGGCCTGCGATCTGCGGGTGTGCGCGTCGACCGCCAAGCTGACCACCGCTTTCGCCAAGGTCGGGCTCTCGGGCGACTATGGCGGGACCTATTTCCTGTCGCAGATCCTCAGCCCCGCCAAGGCGCGCGAGCTTTATCTGCTGTCCCCCGTCCTGACCGGCGAGGAGGCCGCCGCCATCGGCATGGTGACCAAATCCGTCCCCGCCGATCAGGTGATGGCGGAGGCGCTGGCCATGGCCGCCGCGCTCGCCGCCGGACCCACCATCACCCTTGGAAAAATCAAGAGGAACCTGGCGCTCGCCGCCGCCGGGGCCGGGCTGAGCGCCTGTTTCGACAGCGAGGCCCGCAATCATTCCGAATGCGGCTTCACCGAGGATCACAAGGAAGCCGCCGCCGCCTTCGTCGAGAAGCGCCGCCCGGCCTTCACGGGCCGCTGAGATGGGATATCTCAGGCTGCGCCAGATCTGCCTGGCCGCCCCGCATCTCGAGGCCTCGACCCAGCTGCTCCAGTCCCTGCTGGGGCTGGCGGAGTGCCATCGCGACCCGGCGGTGGCGGCCTACGGGCTCGAAAACGTGCTGCTGCCGCTCGGCCCCGACCGCTTCCTGGAGGTGGTGTGCCCCACTCGACCCGGCACGGCGGCGGGGCGGTTCATGGAGGGGACCGGCGGCCTTGGCGGCTACATGCTGATCTTCGACTGCAACGACGCCGAGGCCAGGCGCGACCGGATCACCGGCATGGGGGTCCGGCTCGCGCATCACATCGACCGGGAGAATTTCCAGGGGTTTCAATATCATCCCAAGGATTGCCGGGCGACGTTCCTGGAATTCGACCATTCGGTCGGGGGCGAGGATGTGAACGCCGCCTACTGGCCGGCGGGCGAGCGCTGGCAGGAGCATCTGAAGACCGACGTCACCCGCGCGCTTCTGGGGGTCGAGGTGCTGACCGCCGATCCCGCCGGCCTCGCCGCGCACTGGTCGGCGATCATGGACGTGCCGGCGACCGGGGGCGACGGACGCTTCGTGATCCGGGTCGACCGGCAGGACATCGTGATTCTCGGCGGGCCGGGGCTGGCGCGCGAGCGGCTCGACGCCATGGTGCTCGAGGTCGCGGGCGCCGCCGACATCCTGCACCGCGCCCGCTGCATGGGGCTGGAGGTTCGTCCCGACGCCTTCCTCCTGGGCGGCATGTGGATGAAGCTGGTCGAGGCGGCCTGATCCCCGCCCCTCCGTTCGCGGGGGGGCCGCTCCAAGGGGGGTCCGAGACCCCGGCCCGCTGGCGAGATCGCTCGCGGGCCGCTGGGCTTGGGGGCGAATCGAGCGCGAGGTCGGCTGCCGGCCGCTCCTTTCTGGGCAGGCGATCGCAGGCGGCATGGATCCGTTGCGTCAGGGAGACAGGTTTGTGCGCTGCGGCGAAAGACTGATCCGCGGCGTCAGGCTGCCCCGGCGGGGCGTCCGGGGGGTAGTCTGGGGAATTCCCTTTCATTGCCATGAGCTTGCCCGTGCGCGGGCGGGGGCTCTCGCGCGGCGGCGACGCCGGGCTGAGATGGACGCCGTTTCACAATGATTGACGGAATGAGAATTCACTTTCATCATCAATACCAAGGTCCGCAAATCCCCAGCTTCCCCAGCGCGGACCCTTCGATCCGAGATGATGCCGGCCACGGTTCGCCCGACCGCGCCCGGCGGTTTTAAGCGTGTTTAGCGTTTGCGAATGGGTCGAGTGCGCCAGCGTAGCTTGAATGGCGCATGGGGGGGTGGCGAAACCGGCCGGCGCGGATGCGTCGGCCGCCGCATAGGGGGCGGCGGTCCGGGCGGGCCGCATGGGCCCGTGGCGGGCGCCGCGTTCAGGAGCTTTCCGATGAGCCGCGACGCAGACCCCACCGGTTCCGCACCGCTTGCGGGCGCCGATTTCGCGCTGACCCTCAACGCCGCGGCCGAACGTGACGCGCCCTGGACCCGCATCCAGAACTCGATCCTGTCGGACGCGGGCTTCGACGCCGCCTTCGCCGCGATCTCCGCCTGGCCGGGCTACGCGCCCACCCCCCTGCACGCGCTGCCGGCCCTGGCGGCGGAGGCCGGGGTGGCATCCCTGCACCTGAAGGATGAGAGCGGTCGTTTCGGCCTCGGCTCGTTCAAGGCGCTGGGCGGGGCTTACGCGGTCGCCCGCCTGCTGCAACGCCGGATCGAAGAGGCGCTGGGCCAGCCGGTCCCGATGGCCGAGGTCGCGTCCGGCGCCCATCCCGACATCGCCGCCGGCCTGACGGTGTGCTGCGCCACCGACGGCAATCACGGACGCTCCGTCGCCTGGGGGGCGCGGAGCTTCGCGGCGCGCTGCGTGATCTTCGTGCACGCGACCGTCTCCGACGCCCGCGCCGCCGCCATCGCCGCGCTCGGCGCCGAAGTCCGCCGCTGCGCCGGCAATTACGACGACAGCGTGCGCGAGGCGCAGGCGACGGCGGAGGCCGAGGGCTGGCTCGTGGTCTCCGACACGTCCTATCCCGGCTACATGGACGTGCCCCGCGACGTGATGCAGGGCTACGAGCTGATGGCGGCCGAGGCGTTCGATGCGCTCGACGCGCCGCCCACCCACATCTTCATCCAGACCGGCGTCGGCGGGCTCGCCGCCGCGGTGACCGCCCAGGCCAAGCGGCGCTGGGGGGAGGCGCGGCCGGCGGTGATCCTCGCCGATCCCGACCGGGCCGCCTGCTGGCTGGAGAGTTTTCGCAACGGCCGCCCGACGCCGGTCGGCGGGGCGCTCGACACGCTGATGGCGGGGCTGGCCTGCGGCGAGGTCTCGGCGTTGGCCTGGGCGATCCTGCGCGACCATGCCGACGCCTGCATCGCGCTGCCCGACGCCTCCGCCGTCGCCGTCATGCGCCGACTGGCGCGGCCCGAGGGCGGGGATCCGCCCATCGTCGCCGGCGAAAGCGCGGTGGCCGGCGTCGCCGCGCTTTTCGCCGCCATGGGATCGGCCTCCACCCGCGCCGCCCTGGGATTGGGGCGGACCTCGCGCGTCCTCGCCTTCTCGACCGAGGGCGACACCGACCCCGAGCTCTACAACGTCCTCGTCGGCGCCGACGCCGCCGCGGTGCGGGCGGGCGCGGCATGACGATCGCAGCCCCCGGCCGCCGCTTCGTCGCCGTCCCATTCGGCCCCATCGCGCGCGGCGGGCCCCGCGCCTCGGCCATCGTCCGGATGCTCGGCCCCGGCGGGACGTAGCAGGCGCCGCCGGGCGGCAACACCCGCTGCACCATTTTCACAACGAACGGTCGCGGCCTGTGCCGCCGCCTTCGGCTGCGAGGCCGGGGTCAGTCCGCCGCGCAGACGCCCGACGCCGCGCCGTCCGCCTGCTCCGTCATCAGCAGCGCCACCAGCTCGGTCGCGCCTTCGTGCATGTCGCGCCGGATCGCGGCGCCCAGCGCCTCGGCGTCGCCGGCCGCGATCGCCGCCAGCACCTCGACATGAGGGTGCGGCTCGCGGTGGCAGGGGGGCGCGCAGGCGAAGAGTTCCGCGAAGGCCGACCCGCTGCGCGCCCACATCGTCTCCAGCAGCGTGATCAGCGCCGGCATGGCCGAGTGCCGATAGATGGTGAAGTGAAAGTCGAAATTGGCCTGGCGCGCGGCGGCCCAGTCCCCTTCGGTCCGGGCGCGGGTCACCGCTGCGTGCAGGCGGCGCAGCTCCGGCAGCGCGCTTTCGCGCAGGGCGGGCATCGCGCGGGTTGCAGCCAGCGTCTCCAGCGGCTCGCGCATGTCGCGCAGCTCGAGATATTCGTCCAGCGTCAGCCGGCGCACCCGCATCGAGCGTCGGCGCTCGAACTCCACCAGCCCCTCCTGCGCCAGTCGCTGCAGGGCTTCGCGCACCGGGGTCTCGGAGATCCTGAGCGCCGTGGCGATGTCGCGGGGCTTGAGCCGCTGATGGGGCCGAAGTTCGCCGCGCATCATGGCGTCGCGCAGGCGCAGGTGGACCCGGTCGGCCAGATTGCCGGCGTCGAGCACGGCGTCGCCCATGATCCGAGGCGCGGCCAAGGGGGCGGCCACGGGGACATCTGCGGCGGGAACATCGGCGGCGGGTCGTGGAAGGACCTGGGTCATCTGGCGGATCCCTCGCCTGCGGTCGAAGGCGTGCGTCGTGAGATGACGACGTAAGGTTATTTTATCCGATTCGCCCCCGGCGTCGAGTCCTCGGCGGGTGAGCTGCATCGAAATCTCTGTCGCCTCCGGCTTATTCAAGACAGATAATACGGTTTTACTGTGAATATTACTGAGGATTTCGGCGTGTCGCGGGGCGCGGCCCGCGTTGCGGTATCGTTAATGCTTTGCTTGCAGGATGCGCACCCGGGAACGCGGGCTGCGACGGGTCGGAAGACGGGTCGGAACGAGAGCGTCGATGAACCTCGAAGCGGACGACATCGCCGAAATCCGGGCGGGCTGGAGCCGGATCGCCCGGAAGCGCGACCTCGCGGCGGGGCTGTTCTACGGCCGGCTGTTCCAGCTGTCCCCGCAGGCGCAGGCGCTGTTCAACGGGGATATGGCCGCGCAGGGGCGCAAGCTGATCCAGATGCTCGATCACGTGATCACCCATCTCGACGCGCCGGAGCATCTGGGGCCGGAGGCGGAGGCGCTCGCGCAACGTCACGTGGCCTACGGCGTGCGGCAGGTCGATTACGCCGATGTCGGACAAGCGCTGATCTGGATGCTGGAACAGGTGCAAGGCAAGGCGTTCTCGCCCGCGCAACGCCACGCCTGGGCGCGGGCCTATGCGGCGTTGGCGCAGGTGATGATCGCCGCGGCCTATCCCGACCTGCGCGCGCGGCTGCCGGCGGCGGGCGATTGAGCTTGGGGGAAACCTCGTCTCCACGCGAAAAAAGCCGCGCCGCACACCAAACTCTAACCTCCTTCGGCCTTTGCTGCGCCGATGATTCCCATCGGCCAGCAGGCGAGGTCACGGATGTCGGAGGACGAGTCCCTGCTGCTCGCCCTGGCGCAGCTCGAACGGCGCCGCACCCGGGAAGCGGCGGCGCTGCGCGAGGCCAACGCCCTTCTGGCAGGGCTGGAGCGGATGACCACGGCCGACGGTCCGGCGGAAGGGCTGGCGGCCCTGCTCGACGCGCTGCGCGCGGCGCTTGGCTGCGACGTGGCCGCGGTGCTGACGCCCGAAGGCGGGGACCTGGTCTTCGCCCATGCGGCCGGCGCGCCCCTGCTGGGCTGGCTGCCGCGCGCCGCGGCCGCGCTGAGCCCCGGCCCGCTCCGCTGCGACGATCAGATCGGAAGAGCGTCGT
>NZ_JBSRTQ010000056.1:0-24177 GCF_055129145.1 Albimonas sp.
CGAAAAGCGGCCCGCGCAGGGACGGATCGCCATAGGCGGCCGAAGCGCCGGTCAGCGCCTCGACCAGGTCCGCATCCTCGGTCGCCGCCCCCAGCCGACCGCGCGCGGCGGCGATGCCGGCGAGATCGAGTCCGCCGGCCACGGCCTCGCGATGCGACAGGAAGTCGAGCCGCAGGCGCAGCGCCAGCCGTTCCATCAGGGCGTGGGGCGGCGCCTCGTCCTCCTCCGCCGCCTCGTCGAGCGCGATCACCAGCACCGGGCGCCCGGCGTCGAGCGCGGCGGCGAGCGGGGCGACCAGCGCCACCTGCAAGCGTTCCGCCATCGGCAGCACCAGGGTCAGCGGGGCGTCGCTTTCCAGCAGCCCTTTGCGGAGCCGGGGCGCCCCGGCCTGCAATGTGGCGGACAGGTCGAGCCCCCCCGTCAACCGCTCCGGATCGGCCTGGGGGGGCAGGCGCAGCCAGCGCCGTTCCGGCGTCAGCCGGCGCAATTCGTCGAGCCAGCGTTCGCGCACCGGCCCCGCTCCCGCGCGCAGCACCGCGCCGCCGAGGCCGGCCGGGTCCACCGCCAGCAGGCCGAGCGCGCTCAGCGCATCCTCCCAGGCGGGCACGGCGGCGCGGGGCGGGTCGGCGCGGGGTTCGCCCGGGGGCGGCATGCCGGTCATGCGGGCACCGTCTCCTCGATCCCGCGCTTCACCCGCGCCGCCGACCCGGTTTCGTCCAGCGGATCGCGCCGCAGCCGGTGGCCCAGCGTTTCGGGGGCCATGGCGCGCAGATGGGCGCGCGCGACCGTTTCGGCCCCCTCATAGGCCGCGAGCGCCCGGGCTGCGCGCATCAGCGCGAGCTCCCCCCGCAACCCGTCGGCGCCGAGCGCGAGGCAGAGGCGGGCGACGTCCTCCAGCGTCTCGTCGGGCATCACCACCGTCGCCAGACGCTCGCGCGCTTCCAGAATCCGGGCCCGAAGCGCCGCGTCCGCGTCGCGCCAGTCGGCGCAGAAGCCGTCGCGGTCGCGCTCATAGGCGTCGCGGCGCCGGATCACCAGCACCCGGTCGGCGAGCACGGTCGGGGAGGCGATCTCCACCGCCAGCCCGAACCGGTCGAGCAGCTGCGGGCGCAGCTCGCCTTCCTCCGGGTTGCCGGACCCGACCAGCACGAAGCGCGCGGGGTGGCGCACGGACAGCCCGTCCCGCTCGACCACGTTCTCGCCCGAAGCGGCGACGTCGAGCAGCAGGTCCACCAGGTGATCCTCCAGCAGGTTCACCTCGTCGATATAGAGGAAGCCGCGATGGGCGCGCGCGAGCAGCCCCGGCTCGAACGCCTTCTCGCCGCGGCTGAGCGCGCGCTCGATGTCGAGCGCGCCGGCGACCCGGTCCTCGGTCGCGCCGAGCGGCAGGTCGATGACCGGGGTCGGGCGTTCCTTCATCTCCCGCGGGGCGTCGCCGCAGGACAGGCAGCCGCCCTTGCCGTCGCAGTTGAAGGCGCAGCCCTCGGGCGCGAGGATCGGGGGGAGGAGGGCGGCGAGCGCGCGCACCGCGGTTGACTTGCCGGTGCCCCGGTCGCCGAGCGCGAGAACCCCGCCCAGCGTCGGGTCGACCGCGGAGAGGACCAGGGCGCGTTTCATCGCCTCCTGGCCGACGATGGCCGAGAACGGGAACGGTTGGCTCATGCGGCCTCTCCTTGCTGAGGGTTCGCGACGGGGGCGAGGGGGTCGCGCCCTTCCCAGGATCCGGCGCGGCCGATCACGGCGAAACGGGCGTAGAGCTCTTCGGCGAACCAGCCATGCTTGCGGGCGGCGGCGATGGCCGCGGCATGAGGGCCGGCGCGCGCGAAACGGTCCATCGCGGCGCCGTCCGGCCAGATGGAGAAGGTGACCTGCTGCAGCCAAGGCACTTCGCCGAGGCCGATCTTGAGCAGCACGTCCGGGTTGGCCCCGATGGCCCCGCTGATCGCGGGCTCCCGGCCCCAGAAGCGCAGCATGCTCCGCGGGCGCAGGGTGGCTCGGGTCAGGGCGGCGATGGGGGGGGCGCCCGGTTCGATGGGGTATGCGTCCGCGCCGGGTTCGAAGGGGGCGGCGCCCGACCAGCGGCCGCGGCGCGACAGGGGGGCGAGGTAGAGGTGGAAGGTCTCGTCCGCACGGGCGTCCCAGGCGGCGAAGGGGCGCTCGCCTTCGGTTGCCGCGCGGGCGTGCGCGGCGTCGGGCCATTCGGCCAGAATCGCCCAGACCGCGGTGTTGGGGCGGGGGGTGAACCCCTCGCCCACGCCCGAGCCCATGAGCTTGCGAAAGCCGATCCCGGGCGTGCGCGCCAGCGTCCGGCGCGCGAGACCCATCTGCGCGAACACCCAGGCGCGGGCGGCGAGGGGGCCGAACCGGAACAGGCTGAGGCTGGTGACTGTGATCGCTCCGCTCCCTCCCGACCGCGCTTCGCGACCCTCCGGCTTGCGGAGTTCACGTCGCGCGGGGCCCGAAAAAAACCCGACTTGAGGCTTAGTGTCAGGCGCTCGAAGGCAATTGTAAATCAAAATAGACACTGCTAGCTTTCCCGGATGTCAGACCCTGAAGACATCGCCGAAGCGGCCGTCCCCGACCCTCAACCGGTCTCAGGGCCATGTGAAACCGAGCCTCGCACGGGGCCGCGCGAGCCCGCGCCAGCAGAGTCAGGCCCCGGGAAAACCGAGACCCCGAAACCCGCCCTGAAAAGAACCCAGCCCAAGGCCAACGCGCCGAAGGCGGTGGTGATCGGCGCGGGATTCGGCGGGCTCGCCGCCGCGATCCGGCTCGCCGCCAAGGGCTACCGGGTCGAGGTGCTCGACAAGCTCGATGCGCCGGGCGGGCGGGCCACCTCGCTGGAGATGGAGGGCCACCGCTTCGACCTCGGCCCCACCATCGTCACCGCGCCGAGCCTGCTGCGCGAGCTGTGGGAGATCGGCGGCGGCAAGCTGGAGGACGATGTCGAGCTGGTCGCGCTCGACCCATTCTATTCGATCCGCTTCGGCGACGGCACGTTCTACCAGGCCCATGCCGGGCACGACGCCGCGCGCGCCGAGGTCGAGAAGATGTTCCCCGGCGACGTCGCGGGCTGGGAGACCTTCGTCGCCGAAAGCCGGGATCGCTGCGAGATCGGCTTCGACGTGCTCGGCCGCAAGCCGATGAACAAGCTCTCCGAACTGGTCGCCGCCCTGCCGCGCTTCGCGGCCCTGCGTGCTGATCGCTCAGTCTACGACATGGTGGCGAGCCGGGTGAAGGACGAACGGCTGCGCATGGCGCTCAGCTTCCACCCGCTGTTCATCGGCGGCGATCCGTTCAACGTCACCTCGATGTATGCGCTGGTCACGCATCTGGAACGCTCGCAGGGCGTGCATTACGCGATGGGCGGGGCCGGGGCGCTGGCCAAGGCCATGGCCGCGCTGGCGGAACGTCGCGGGGTGGTCTTCCGCCATAATGTCGAGGCCGAGACGATCACCACCAAGGACGGCCGCGCCACCGGCGTGATCTCCACCAGCGGCCACGGCTTCGCCGCCGATCTGGTGGTGTCGAACGCCGATCCGGGCCACACCTATGACAAGCTGCTGAGCCGCCGCGCCAAAAAGCGCTGGACGCCGCGGCGGCTTCGCAAGGCCCGCTGGTCCATGGGCCTGTTCCTTTGGCATTTCGGGACGCGCGACAGCCGCGAGCTGTGGCCCGAGACCGGCCATCACACCATCCTCAGCGCCCGGCGCTACAAGCATCTGGTGCGCGACATCTTCATCGACGGGACGCTGGCGCCCGAGATGAGCATCTATCTGCATCGCCCCTCGGTCACCGATCCCGGCTGCGCGCCGGAGGGGGGGGACAGCTTCTACGCGCTGTCGCCCGTCCCCAATCTGACCTTCGAGAACGGGACCGACTGGGCCGCTTTCGGCGAGGAATACCGTCAGGCGGTGCAGGGCCGGCTCGAGGCCACCGTGCTGCCGGGCCTGGGCGAGCGGGTCGCCGCCAGCCACGTGATGACCCCCTTCGACTTCCGCGACCGCTACAACGCGCCTTACGGCTCTGGCTTCTCGTTGGAGCCGCGGCTGCTGCAGAGCGCCTGGTTCCGCCCGCACTGCGTGTCGGAGGAGGCGCGCGGCCTCTACCTCGTCGGCGGCGGCACCCATCCCGGCGCCGGGATCCCCGGCGTGCTGGCCGGGGCCGAGGCGCTCGATTCCTGCATACCGGAGGCGGCCGAATGGCGGGGTTGAGCGGATCGGGGGGACGCTTCGCGCCGGATCCGGCGGATATGGAGGCCTGCCGGGCCGCGATCCGCACCGGCTCCTATTCCTTCCACGCCGCCTCGAAACTGCTCCCCGCCGCGGTGCGCGATCCGTCGCTGGCGCTTTACGGTTTCTGCCGGCAGGCCGACGACGCGGTGGACCTGGCCGAGGGGGGGCAGGCGCACAAGGCCGCCTCCGTCGCGCGGCTGCGCGCGCGGCTGGCGCGGGTCTATGGCGGCGGTCCGCTCGACGTCCCCGCCGACCGCGCCTTCGCCGAGGCGGTCCGCGCCTTCGACATGCCCCGCGCGCTGCCCGAGGCGCTGATCGAGGGGCTGGAATGGGATGCCGAGGGCCGGCGATGCGCCACGATGTCTGAGCTGCGAGCCTATGCGGCGCGGGTCGCGGGATCGGTCGGGGCGATGATGACGGTGCTGATGGGCGTGCGCGACGCCGATGCGCTGGCGCGGGCCTGCGACCTCGGCGTCGCGATGCAGCTGACCAACATCGCCCGCGACGTGGCCGAGGACGCCGCCGCGGGCCGGCTCTACCTGCCGCTCGACCTGCTGCGCGCCGCGGGCGCGGACCCCGAGCGCTTCCTCGCCGCCCCCTCGCCCGACCCTGCGGTGCTGGCGGTGCGCGAGGCGCTGCTTGTCGAGGCCGATCAGCTCTACGCCCGGGCCGAATCCGGCATCGCCGGTCTGCCGCGCCGCTGCCGCCCGGGGATCTGGGCCGCGCGTCACATCTACGCGGAGATCGGGGTTCAGGTGCGCAGGCTGGGCCCCGACGGTTTTCATTTGCGCGCGCGCACCACGTCCGCGCGCAAGGCCGCGCTGGCGCTGCGCGCCGCGGGCAGCGCCGCGGCCCAGCTCTTCGCGCCCAAAAGCGCCCGGCTGCACGCCGCCCCGCTGCCCGAGACGGCCTATCTCGTCGCCGCCGCCGCGCATCCGGCGCCGCCGCGCGCCGACCAGGCCCGGCGGCTGCTCGAGATCTTTTTCGAGCTCGAGCGGCGCGACCGTTCGGGTCAGGAGGACATCGCCGCTGCGGCGAGATGACGGCGGCGCTGGACGCAGGTCCGAAACACGATATCTGGATGGGTGAGGCCGCGGCAGTTTCGCGACCGCCTAGCAAGGGAGGAAGAACAGCATGAAGACGTTTTTCGCCATAGCGATGGTGACATCGGCGATCGCCGCGGGTCCGGCGCTGGCTCAGGACGCCGCCGCGGGAGAGAAGATCTTTCTGAAGTGCCGCGCGTGCCATGAGATCGTCGCGCCCGACGGCACGGTGATCCAGCGCGGCGGCAAGGTCGGGCCGAACCTCTACGGCGTGATCGGCCGCCAGGCCGGATCGTACGAGGACTACCGCGGCTACAGCCCGTCGATGAAAGAAGCCGGCGAAAAAGGCATGGTCTGGGACGAGGAGCACTTCGTGGCCTATGTCCAGGACCCCACCGCCTATCTGCGCGACTATCTCGACGACAAGTCGGCTCGGGGCAAGATGACCTTCAAGCTCACCAGCGACATGGAAGACATCTACGCCTATCTCGTCAGCGTCGATCCGAACGGGGCGGAGTGAGCGACCGCGGCGGCCCGGCGGCCTTCGGCGCGCCGGACCGCCGCAGGGCTTCGATCCGACCACCGGCATCCGGCGTCAGGGGCGCCCCGCCTCGGCGTCCCGGCGGACCCGGCGCAGGATGCCCCAGGCCAGCAGCACCACGACCGGCGTCGCGATCGCCATCAGCTCGCCCTGCGACAGGCCCGCCAGTTCGGTCAGCGGCTTGATCACATAGCCTGCCAATCCCACCGCATAATAGCTGATCGCCACCACCGACAGCCCCTCCACCGTGCGTTGCAGGCGCAGCTGCAGGTCGGCGCGGCGGTTCATGCTTTCCAGCAGCGCCTTGTTCTGCACATTGATCGACACATCGACCCGCGTGCGCAGCAGATCCGCGATCCGCGCCGCGCGCTGGGAGATCTGCTCGAGCCGCCGCTCCGCCGCCCGGCTGGTGCGCATGGCGGGGTCATAGCGGCGCTGCATGAATTCGCCGATGGTCTGACGCTCTTGCAGCCGCACTTCGCGCAGCGCCGCGATCCGCTCCTGGACGATGGCCTCGTAGGCCCGCCCGGCGCCGAAGCGGAAGGCGCTGTCGGCGCCCATGCGCTCCACCTCCGCCGAGCGGCGGGTGAGGGAATCGAGCGTGGTCGGGGCGGTGTCCGCCTCCTCCGCCACGCCCCGGGCCAGTTCCGCCAGCTCCCGGTCCAGCTCCGACGCGCGGCGGATCACCATGCGCGAGATCGGCAGAGCCAGCATCGACATGGCGCGGTAGGTCTCGATTTCCAGCAGGCGTTGCACCAGCCGGCCGAGCCTGCGCGCGCCGGCGCCGGGTTCGACCAGCACCGCCATGCGGGTGAAGCCGGATTCGTCGATGCGGAAGTCGCTGGCCACCGTGGCTTGACCGTCGAGCACCCGGCTCGCCGCCAGCTCCTCGCGCGCGAAATGACGCTGGAGCGGGCCGCCAAGCCGCGCGTCGGCGTCCTCGGGCCCGTCGACGGACTCGATGCGCGCAAGCACGGCCGAAACCACGGTCCCCGGCATCGCCGTCAGCCAGTCGGCCGGGAAGGCGCGCATGGCGCCGGTGTCGAACGGGGTTTCGGGCAGGCCGGGCAGGAACAGGGTGTAGGTGGCGAATTCGGTATGCCGCTCCCATTTCAGCATGCCGCGGCCGAGGCTGCAGATGTGATGGTCGGCGCCCGGCGCGGGGTGGGCCGCGCCGTGGCGGTCGAGCAGGTCGCGCAGATGCTTGCGCGCCGTTTCCGGGTCCACGTCGGCGGCGTCGCCGCTGGGCTTGATGGCCAGGTGCACCGCCTCTCCGGGCGCCTCGACCTGCGGGAACGGCCGGGCGTGCAACTCGAGCGCGAGCGCGAGGCGGTCTTCATGCTGGGACGGCAATAGGCTCATGTCGCGGCTCCGGCCCCGGCGCGCCGTCCTCGCGGCCGGGAGGGCTCGGGGCGGGCGTAAGCGTCAAGACATCATGACGTCAGTTCGATGTGACAATCAAGGGCGGCGGATGCGGCCGGCGCCTGAAGGGCAGGGGACCGGGGGCGCGGCCCCGGAACCCGCTTCCGCCCGGATCGCCCCGAAGGGCGCGAAAATCCGCTTCGCAGCACGGAAATTCCCGGGCCGATCCTCATCCCCCAGGGGGCTACCCGCCCGAGCTTCGGTCTTGCGCCAGCTCCGCCAGGGCTTGCACGGCGCTTCCGACGCGGCGCTGGCCGGGATCGTCGCCTTGAGCCGCCCCGGTTTCGGCCGTTTCGCGCCGGCCGTCGGCCTCGGCGTCCGATGTCGCGGTCGTCGGCATTCCGGTCCGGGCCCCGCCCGTCCGGTTGGAACCTGGCGGCGGGCGCCTACCTATCTGCCGCGACCATGCAATCAGACCGCCCCGGTGACGGGGGACTCGAAAGGAACGACATGAGCTTCGGCAACATCATCGGCGGGCTTCTGCAGAAGGGCCTCTCGGGCCAGACCCACGACCGTCTCCGCTCCGGCGTCGGCGAAGCGGAGAAGGGCGGCGGCGCGGACCGCATCCTCGGCTCGCTGCTGGGCGGAGGCGGGTCCGGCGCGTCGGTGGGCGGGTCCTCCGGGGGGTTGATGGACAAGGCCCGCGACTTTCTGGGTCAGGAGCAGATCGGCGGCATGAGCGGCGCGAAGGTCGGCGGCCTCGGCGCGCTGGCCGGCGCGCTTCTCGGCGGCGGGCTCGGGGGGGCCGCCAAGGGCGGCGCGATGGCGGTGCTGGGGGCGGTGGCGCTGAAGGCCTGGCGCGAACATCAGGCGGGCGCCGCGACAGGCGACCCCGCCGTCTCCGCCGAGCCGGACGCCGCGGAGGCGCGCGCGCTCACCGAACCGCGGACCGAGCGGCTGGTGCTGCTGGCGATGATCGGCGCGGCGCAGGTCGACGGCCATGTGGACGAGCGCGAGCTCGACGCCATTCTCGGCCAGATGTCCGAGGGCGAGGTCACCGAGGCGGAGCGCGATGCGGTGCGTCAGGCGGTGCGCCGGCCGGTCGACGTGACCGAGATCGGGCGCGAGGTCACCCGTCCGGAAGTCGCGACGGAGATCTATCTCGGCGCGCTGCTGGCGGTGGAGCTGGATACGCCGGCGGAGCGCGCCTATTTCCGTGACCTTGCCGAGGCCCTGAAGCTCGCCCCCGGCGTGGTCGCGCGGCTGCACCGGATGACCGGGACGCCCGAAGCGGCCTGACCTGGCGCCGAGCGCGGGGGGCGCGCGGACGCGCCCCCCGCGCTCGGCGAAATTCTTGTCAGGCCCAACGCTCCGGATGCCGACCGCCGCACGCGTCTCGTGCAGCGCGGCGGCGTCCACGCTTGACGCGCGCGGCAGTCCCGACGCGGGGGCGTCCGGTCGGCAGCTGCGTGCAGAGCGTTGTCCGGAAAGGACGATCCCGTCGGTTCCCAGGTCGCGCGCCGCGGCCGTCGCGAGACGCGAAGGCGTCGTCGTGGCGCGGAAGATGAGGCGGGCGCGGTCTGAAACGCCCGCCCGCGAGGCGCATCCTCGGGCGAGGAGTGGTTAACATTTATCAAGAAGACTTCGCCAGGCGACACCCCATCTTGCTGCGCAGAGGTCGAACCCAGTCGGGACGGACCTGAGTTCGGGCGGGAGGCATTCGGGAATGCGCGCGTCGGAAATTCGTTGCGTTCGCCGTGACGCCGGGGCGATCCGCCCGGCCCGCGCGCCTGCGCGGACCCGGCCTGTCGTCAGCCCCGTCGCCGGGCGGATCGCATGAGACGCGGGCTCGTCTTCGTCGATCCGCTGACCCCCGATGCCTATGGCGCCGGGGTCGCGGGGCTTCACGGCGCAGAGACGGCGCTGACGCGGCTGAGCGAGGCGTTGGTCCGCGAGCGGGACGTCACCGTTCGCCGAAGCGCCCGCGCCGAGGCGCCGCAGGTGGCGTTGGGCGTGCGCTATGTCCGCTTCGATCCGGACGCGCGCCTGACCGTCGCCTCGCCCGACATCGTGGTGCTCAATTCCTGGAAGGTCGCGCTGCGGCAGCGCAGGCTGCATCCCGACAGCCGCGTCACGCTGTGGCTGCATGTGTTCCCGGGCCGGCACAACCGGGCGATGGGGCCGGCGCTGCAGGCGGCGGGGGTCGAGGTGGTCTGCGTCTCGGCCGCCCAGGCCCGCTGGCTTCGCGCCTTCCTCGGCGAGGCGGCGCCCGCGATCTCGCATATCCCCAATCCGATCGACGATGCGCTGGCGCCTGATGCGACGCCGCGCGATCCCAATCTGCTGCTGTTCGCGGGCGACCCGCGCATCGGGCTCGACCAGGTCGTCCGACGTTTCGCCGCGCTGCGCGTCCGTTGGCCGGACCTGCGCCTCGCCGTCGCGGATCCGGTCGGGCAGGGCTGGCCGGCGGTTCCGGGCGTGGCCGGGCTGCGTCGGCTCGGGCGGCTCGATCACGCCGGTCTCATCGGCTGGATGCGCCGGGCGCTCTGCCTCTTCCACCCCCAGGACCGCGGCGCGGAGACGTTCGACCTTGCGGTGGCCGAGGCCAATGCCGTCGGCTGCCCGGCGCTGCTGCAGCGTGGCCTCGGCGCCAATGACGAGGTGGCCTCGACCGCCGATCAGTGCATCGACGCCGCCGATCCCGACGCCATCGCCCGGTTCATCGACGCCCGGCGCAGCCTCGCGCCCGCCCCGGCCGTCGCCGCGCGCCCCGAATTCCGACTGTCGGCCGTCGCCGGCCGTTGGTCGGAGCGGTTCCGGTTCGAGTCGCCCCGCCGCCCCTCGAAAGCCTGCGTGCCAGCCGCCCGACAGGCCTTCGTCACCGCCGCGCACAGCGGCTGACGCCCCTCTTTCGAAAGGACATCCCATGGCCGATTCCTCCAAGGACGCGGCGCCGATGCGACCCGCCCAGGGCGGCGAGACGCACCAGACCGCCGGCGGCCCGCACGAGACGATGACCACCCAGGTCGGCATGCCGATCTCCGACGACCAGAACAGCCTCAAGATCGGCGACCGCGGCCCGCATCTGATCGAGGATCAGGTGTTTCGCGAGAAGATCTTCCATTTCGACCATGAGCGGATCCCCGAGCGGGTGGTCCACGCCCGCGGCTACGGCGCCCATGGCGTGTTCGAACTGACCGACCCGATCCCGGAACTGAGCCGCGCCGACCTCTTCCAGCGCAAGGGCGAGAAGACCGAGGTTTTCACGCGCTTCTCCACCGTCGCCGGCGCCGCGGGCTCGCCCGATCTCGCGCGCGACGTGCGGGGCTTCGCGGTGAAGTTCTACACGCAGGAGGGCAACTGGGATCTCGTCGGCAACAACATCCCGGTGTTCTTCATCCAGGACGCGATGAAGTTCCCCGACCTGATCCACGCGGCCAAGGCCGAGCCCGACCGCGGCTTTCCGCAGGCCCAGACCGCGCATGACAACTTCTGGGACTTCATCTCGCTGATGCCGGAATCGATGCACATGGTCATGTGGATCATGTCCGACCGCACCATCCCGCGGAGCTTCCGCTTCATGGAGGGCTTCGGCGTCCACACCTTCCGGCTGGTGAGCGCGGAGGGGAAATCGTCCTTCGTGAAGTTCCATTGGAAGCCCCGCCAGGGCGTGCAGTCGGTGCTGTGGGACGAGGCGGTGAAGATCAACGGCGCCGATCCCGACTTCCATCGCCGCGACCTGTGGGACGCCATCGGCAAGGGCGATTTCCCGCAATGGGACCTCGGCGTGCAGGTGTTCGACGATGACTTCGCCGACAGCTTCCCCTTCGACGTGCTCGACGCCACCAAGCTGATCCCCGAGGAACTGGTCCCGGTCCGCATCATCGGCACGATGACGCTCGACCGCGTGGTCGACAACTTCTTCGCCGAGACCGAGCAGGTCGCCTTCCAGACCGGCAACATCGTGCCCGGCATCGACCATTCCAACGACCCGCTGCTTCAGGGGCGCAACTTCTCCTATCTCGACACGCAGCTGAAGCGGCTGGGCGGGCCGAACTTCAACCACATCCCGGTCAACGCCCCGCGCTGCCCGTTCTCGCATCTCCAGCAGGACGGCCACATGGCGATGCGCAACCCGCGGGGCCGGGCGAATTACGAGCCCAACAGCCACGGCCTCGGGCCCCGTGAGGATCCCGAGCGCGGGTTCCGGTCGTTCGAGGCGGAGGAGACCGGGGCCAAGCGGCGGGTCCGGGCGGCGAGCTTCGCCGACCATTACAGCCAGGCCCGCCAGTTCTACGCGAGCCAGACGAAGATCGAGCAGGCCCATATCGCCGACGCGCTGGTGTTCGAGCTGAGCAAGGTCGAGGCCGTCGCGATCCGCGAGCGGATGGTCGCGCATCTGCCCAACATCGACCCGGACCTCGCCGCAAAGGTGGCCGAGGGGCTGGGGCTGGAGGATATGCCCGAGGCCGCGACGCCCGCGGCGCCGGTGATCGACGTCGCGCCTTCGCCCGCGCTCAGCATCCTCGGCAATCCGCCCGAGAGCTTCGCGGGGCGCAAGCTCGGCGTGGTGCTGACCGACGGCCTCGACGCGACCCTTTTCGATGCGGTGAAGGCGGCGGCGGAAGCGGCCGGCGCGACGGTGGAGGTGATCGCGATGGCGGTGGGCGGCGTGCGCTCCAGTCGCGGGCGGAAGATCGAGGCCGACGAGAAGATCGATGGCGCGCCCTCGGTGCTTTACGACGCCGTCGCGGTGATCGCGGGCGCGGAGGGGGCGGAAACCCTCGCGGGGATGCATGGCGCGCGGAGCTTCCTCGCCGACGCCCATGCCCATGGCAAGTTCATCGCGCTGTCGCCGGATGCGGCGGCGAGTTTCTGGCCCGCGGCGGTCGCCGATCCTGCCGATGCGGGCGTGTTCACGCTGGGCGACGACGCCGCCGCCCGGGCCTTCGTCACGGCCTGCGCCGGCGTCCGGTTCTGGGAGCGGATATCATGACGACAAGCCCCGAACCTGGCGTCTCGCGCCAGGATCATGGCGACGCGACGCCCTGGCAGGTGGCCATCGTCGCGCCGGCCCGCGACGAGGCGGAGCGGATCGAGGCCTGCCTCGACGCCGCGGCGGTCGCGTTGCGCGGCCGGGGCGGGATCGTGGTCGCGGTCAACGGCGCCTCGGACGCGACCCGGGCGCGGGCGGAGGCGTGGTTCCGCGCCGGCCGCGCGCCGGGCGTGCTGATCGACGAACCCGCGCCGCCATCGC
The DNA here is from genome assembly GCF_055129145.1 of Albimonas sp. Taxonomy (NCBI): domain Bacteria; kingdom Pseudomonadati; phylum Pseudomonadota; class Alphaproteobacteria; order Rhodobacterales; family Paracoccaceae; genus Albimonas; species Albimonas sp. The sequence goes on from NZ_JBSRTQ010000056.1 coordinate 12,439, forward strand.
CTTCCGGCGTCGGCCGGGCCCGGCGGCTCGGCGTCGAGGCCTGCGCGGATCGTCTCGCCCCGGGCGCGGCGGTGATGACCTCCGACGCCGACAGCCGCGTCGCCCCCGACTGGGTCGACGCCAATCTGGCCGAGCTGGCGCGCGCGGACCTGATCTGCGGGACCATCCTGCTCGATCCCGCCGAAAGCGCCGACTTGCCGGAGGTTATGGAGGCGCGCGGCGCGCTCGAGGCTCGGTACGTGGCGCTCACCCTCGCGGTGCGCCGGGCGCTGGACCCGCTGCCGCATGACCCCGCGCCGACGCATATGTATCCGGGCGGTGCCAGCCTCGCCTTCCGCATGGCGCTTTACGAAGATGTCGGCGGCTTCCCCGATCTCGCCATGCGCGAGGATCGCTTCTTCGTCGAGACCGCGGAGGCGCGCGACTGGCGCATCCGGCATTCCGACGCGGCGCGGGTCTGGACCTCGTGCCGGCTCGACGGGCGCACCTCCGGCGGCCTCGCGGGGATGCTGCGCGCGCGGATCGCCGACGAGGATCCGCTGGTCGACGAGCTGCTGGCCCCGGCTGCGGAGACGGTGTTCATGGCGCGGCTGAAAGGCGCCCTGCGCCGCGAATGGGCGGACCGGCCTGGCTTCGGCGCCGCCTGGGCGCGCATTCGGCTTGAGACGCGGCAATTGCAGCCGGCGCGGATGCGGCTGTCGGATCTGGGGCGCGAGCTGCCCAAGCTCGCCGCCGCGGTCTGGGCTTTCGGGTCGGTTTCCGCGCAGGAGCGCGTGCGATGACCGTCGCGCATCGTCTGAGGGTCGTGCCCATGTCCGAGGCCTCCGCGCTTCACACCATCGCGGCCCGCGCCGGCCAGGTCGACGCGGGCGCCGGGCGCGGCGACCTCGCGCCTGACATCGCGCTGCTGGCCTCGACGGGCATCCTCGCCCGCCTGACGGACCAGGACGCCGACCCGTGCGAGCAGGCGACGCTTCTGCGGCGCATCGGGCGGGCCAACCTGTCGGTGGGTCGTCTGGCGGAGGGGCACATGAACGCCCTGCGTCTGGTCACGCTCTACGCCGGATCGGCGCAGCGCGACCGTCATGTCGCGATGGCGGCTCGCGGGGTGGTCTACGGGGTGTGGGGGGCGGACGGCGATCCGCCGCTCGGCATCACCTCGATCCTCGACGACCGGGTGCGTCTGTCGGGCGGCAAGCGCTACGCCTCCGGTCTCGGCGTGGTCGGCTGGGCGGTGGCCTCCATCGCCACGGCGCGCGGCGCGCAGCTGGTGCTCGCCCCCGCCGACGAGCCGGCGCGCGCCGATGCGTCGGGCTGGAACACCTCCGGCATGCGCGCCACCGCGTCGGGCGTCTACGATTTCGACGGGGTGGAGGCCGAGACCCTGGGCCGGCCCGGGGACTATGAGCGCGAACCGCATTTCCAGGGCGGCGTCTGGCGCTATGCCGCAGTGCAGGTCGGCGGGCTCGAGGCGCTGGCCGAAGCGGTCCGCGCCGCCGTCGCGGCCCAGGGCGCGGCGGCGCGCGAGCCGCAGGCGCACCGGGTGGCGCGCATGGCGATCCTCGCCCATTCCGCGCGGCTGATGGTCGAGGATGCGGCCCGGCAGGTGGCGGAACCTGACGCAGGCCCCGAAGCGGTCGCGCTCAGCCTCGCCGCGCGCGAAGCGGTGGAGGCCGCGTGCCTGGAGGGGATGGCGATCGCCGACCGCGCGCTCGGCGCGAGGTCCTTCGAGGTGGGCGCGCCGGCGGAGCGGATCCGCCGCGATCTGGGGTTCTTCCTGCGGCAGGCGGATCTCGACGGGAAGCTCGCCCAGGTGGGGCGCACGATGTGCGAGGCGGACCTGCCCGTCGGCGAGATCTGGGGGTCGGCGTGATCGACTTCACCTGCGTGATGGATGCGGCGGCCACCGCGCCGGTCATCTCGCTGGCCGAGCTGACCGGGGCGGGCGACATCCTGGTGCTCGCGCCCCATCCCGACGACGAGTCGCTCGCCATGGGCGGCGCCATCCTCGCCGCGGCGCGATCCGGCCGGCGGGTGGCGGTGGCCATCGTCACCGACGGCGCCCGCTCGCATCCCAATTCGCCCAGCCATCCCGGACCCGTGCTCGCCGCCCTGCGCCGGCGGGAGGTCGAGCGGGCGGTGGAGATCCTCACCGAAGGCCGGACCACGCCGATCTGGCTCGGCTATCCCGATCTCGACGCCCCCGACGACGCGACCGCCTTCGCGCTGATCGAGGACCGGCTGGAAACCGTGCTGCATCGCGCCACCGCGATCTGGACCACCTGGGACGGCGACCCGCATCCCGACCACCAGCGGGTGTTCCGGCTGGCCCGGCACCTGGCGTCGCGCGCACCGGGCCGGCGGCTTTTCGCCTGCCCGGTCTGGGGGCGGGTGCAGACGCCGGTCGCGGGCGCCAGCCTTCGCGGGATGCGGCGGTTCGAGACGGCGGGTTTCCAGGCGGCCAAGCGCCGGGCGGTCGCCGCTCATGTCTCGCAGATGACCGACCTGATCGACGACGACCCCGCGGGGTTCCGGATGCAACCGGAGCTCGCCGCGCATTTCGTGACCTCGGACGAGATCTTCATTCCCGCATGACACATGACGCCGACTGGTTCGACAGCCTCTACCGCAGTCAGGGCGACCCCTGGCGCTATGAGACCAGCGCCTACGAGGCCCGCAAATACGCCCGCAGCCTGTCGCTGCTGCGCCGCAAGCGCCATGGCCGCGCGCTGGAGATCGGTTGCGCCATCGGGGTGATGAGCGGGCTGATCGCGGCGCGCTGCGACAGCCTGCTCGGCCTCGACTTCGCCCCCGCCGCGGTGGAGACCGCGCGGGCCCGCGGCATCGCCAACGCCCGGTTCGAGGTCGGCGCGGCGCCCGAGGACTGGCCCGCCGGCGCCTGGGACCTGATCGTGCTGTCGGAAGTGCTCTATTACCTCGATCCGCCGCAGATCGACCAGCTGGCGAAGCTGGTCGCGCGCGACCTCGCGCCCGGCGGGGATTGTCTGGTGGTCACGTATTCCGGCGAGACCGAGACCCCCCTCACCGGGCCCGAGGCCGGGCGACGGTTCCTGTCGGCGCTCCGCGCGGCGCGGCCCCGCCATGTGACCGCCGTGCAGCGCGAAGAGACCTGGATCGCCACGGCGTTCGGCTGTCGGGCCGTTCAGGGGGCGCCGGGCGTCCAGGGCAGGAACAGGTAGTCCGGATCGAAATCGCCGATCTTGGTCAGCCCGTCGCGGTCCAGAACCGTCGCGTGACCGTCGCGCAGGCTGAACAGGCCTGCGTCGCGCAGGTCCCTCAGCACCCGGTTCACGTGCACCGGCGACAGGCCGCAGAACTCCGCGAGATCCGCCTGGGTGAGCGTCAGCGGAAACGCCGTGCCGTCGGAGCGCCCGCAGAGCTTCATCCGCAGGTCCATCTCGCACAGGAAGTTCGCCACCCGCGCCATCGCCCGCAGGCGCCCCAGGCGGAAGGTCCAGTGACGATGGATCGAGGCGTCGATCATGGTCAGCGCCCAGAGCGCCCGCGCGTATTCGGCGCTGTCGTCCATGATCGCCTGGATCGCCGCATGCGGGAACAGGGCGACGCGCACATGGCTCAACGAGACCACGTCATGGTCCAGCCGGCCGAGCGGCATCGCATGCAGATCGACGAAATCGCCGGGCAGCTGCAGCGACACCAACAGCCGGGCGCCGGCGCTGTTGGCCTTCTGGCGGACCATCAGCCCGTCGAGCAGCAGCACGCTCTCGGTCACGGGGGCCCCGGCATGGGTCATGGTCGCCCGGGGATCGAGCGTTTTCACTTCGCGGCAGCAGGCGATGAGCCGATCCCAGAGCGGTTCCGGGATCCTGCCGACCATGCCGATCCGGTCCTGGCGGGCAAGTTGCGACATGTTGCGGACTCCGGTCGAAAGAGGGGGCGTCCGATATCGCGATATCGGCGGCCGCCGGCAAGTGTCGGCGCGTGGCCTTGGTCGAGATCCGGCGTTTCCAGGAGCGGTTCAGGGTTTCTTCACAGAGTTCCAGGATCAGGTCCATCGTTCATTTTAAATTTATATTTGCGGTGAGGCCGCGGCCGCGCGGCGCGGGCGGGCTCCGCGCGGCGCGCTCCGCCGTCGGGCTGCGCGACGGCGTCCCTGGGGCGGCGGGCTGCGCCGCGCCTTATTCGGCGGGTTCGGCGACCGCCGCGGGTCCCGCGCGAAGCCGTCCGGAAAAGGCCGCGCCGGCGCAGGCCAGAAAGTCTGCGATCACCGGCAGCCGGCGGCGGTCGTCCATGCAGATCACGTATTCGTCGATCCCCAGCGCCGCATCGGCCAGCGGCACGTAGCGCAGGCGCGAGTCGAAGCCGAATTCCAGATCCGCCGTCACCCCCGCCCCGAAGCCCGCGGCGACCGCCTCGCGCACGCCTTCGCGGGTCGAGACCTCCAGCACCGGGCCGAGCGTGGTGGAGGCGGCGCGCAGGTTCTGCTCGAAGACGGCGCGGGTGCGCGAGCCGCGCTCGCGCAGCACGAAGGGCAGGCCCTCCAGCTCCGCCAGCATCAGCGCCTCGCGCGCGGCGGCGGGATGGCTCGCGGGCAGCATCACCCCCAGCTTCATCGCGGCGAGCGGGCGGACATGCAGCCGGTCGTCGCGCGGCAGCTGGGCGGTGATGCCCACATCGGCGCGGTATTCCAGCAGCGCGTCGATGACCTCGTCGGAGTTTTTGACCGCCAGGGTGAAGGACAGGCCCGGCCGCATCGCCTGCAGACGGCGCAGGATCGGCAGCCCGTGGACCACGCCGTCGGCGACCAGCCTGAGCCGCCCGCCCTCGGCGCGGGGCAGCTTGAGCAGGGCCGCGGCCTCGGCGAAGGCGGCGAAGAGGCGCGAGGTGACCTTGTAGAGCGCCGCGCCGTCCGGGGTCAGGGCCACGCCGCGGGGCTTTCGTTCGAAAAGCGCTATGCCCGACGCCGTCTCCAGCTGCCGGACCTGGCCGGAAAGAGTGGACTGGCTGACCGACATTTCGCGCGCGGCCTGGGTGTAGCCGCCGGCCGCGGCGACGAAATGAAAGGCGCGCAGCTGGGTGAGGGTCGTCATGGCGGCGCTCCATCCTCCGCGCCGACGTCGCCGGCCCGCGGCGGGCGCGGCGCCCCGGGCCGGAGGCTTTATAGAGCCCGATCCGCGCTGCGCCGCCGTGACGGATCGGCGCCGGGGGGGCGCTTGACGCAGCGCTCTCCACGGCGGGCCCGAGTCGCGGCGACGCCCCGCCGCAGGTCGGCGCCGGTTCGTTCCCGGCCCGCGCCCCCGGGGCCGCCGGGGCGCCGAGCCGGGCCAAGCGGCGGACGCCGCATCGCTATCGGTCCAGCCGATACCGCCCATTGGCATTAGGCATGGGCGATCTTCATCTGATTTCAAGAACTTGTCACACGCCGTCGCTAGCCGTTCCGCCATGTCCTCCGCGCCGCTTCCGGCGCAAATCAGGGAGCTAAGGCTGTGGCCGACGTCGCCAACCCCATTCACGATTTCCTCGCCGTGCGCGGGTCCGAAGACCGCGAGATCGACCTCACGCAGGTGTTCTCCGGCGAGGATCTGACGTTCACGGTCGCGAGTTCCGACCCCTCCGTCGCCGCGGCGACCATCGAGGGCGGCAAGCTGACCCTCGATTTCCTCGAGACCATCGGACATTCCGACATCACGATCACCGCGACCGACGCCTTCGGCGCCACGGTCACCGACTATGTGCGGGTCCGGGTGACCGGCGAGAACGCGTACACGATCGCGGTGCTGCCCGACACGCAGAACTACACCGACCGGGAAGATCTGAACCACGTCTTCGGCGACATGACCCGGTGGCTGGTCGACAACCGCGACGACCTCAACATCAAGTTCGTCACCCATGTCGGCGACGTCACCCAGCACAACACCGCCGAGGAATGGGCCGTCGCCGAAGAGGCGATGCGCATTCTGGACGGCGAAATCCCCTATTCGCTGCTGCCCGGCAACCATGACCAGAGCGTCGGCGGCAAGGCCGACGACCACAGCTCGGTGCATCTGGACGAGCTGTTCTCGCCCGAATCCCAGGCCGCGGTGAACTCCACCTTCGGCGGCGCCTACGACATGGAGCCCGACAGCGCGCGCAACACCTACCATACCTTCGAGGCGCCCGACGGGACCAAGTGGCTGCTGCTGTCGCTGGAATTCGGCGCGCGCGAGGACGTGCTGCGCTGGGCCGGCGACGTGATCGAGGGCCATGCCGACCACCGGGTGATGATCACCAGCCACTCGATCACCAACTTCATGGGCCGGCACGACTCGATGGGCGCGCCGCTGTTCGGCGAGGGGACCGGCTACGACTACGGCATGGGCGCCGAGCTTTCCAACGCCACCGACGGCGAGACCATGTGGCGGGTGCTGGCCGACCGTTATCCCAACGTGGCGATGACCTTCTCGGGCCATATCTTCGGCGACGGCGCCGAGACGGTGACCAGCTACAACCAGTATGGCCAGCCGGTCTATCAGATGCTGGTCAACTATCAGGACGGCGTGTCGGAGGAGATCACCGGCAACGGCGACGCCTCGCAGGGCGGGCGGGGCGGCAACGGCGCGATCCGGCTGATCACCATCGACCCTGAGTCCGGCGCCATCCACACCTCCACCTATTTCACCGAGTTCGACGACTATCTCGACGGCGGGCGCGAGGACGGCGAGCTCGCCGGCCGCTACATGGAGCATGAGGAGCTGATCACCGGCGTCGACCTGGGCCCGGTCGGGACCGCGACCATCGCCATGGCCGGCGACGACATGACCGTGACCGCCGAGGCGGGGGAGGAGACCGCGACCGTCTCGCTCGACGCCACCCATTCGATCCTGCCCGAGAACGGCACGTTCATGGTCCGCTGGCTCGACGCCGACGGCAATGTGGTGGCCGAGGGCGCGATGCCCGATGTCGAGCTCGGCATCGGCATGCACCGCCTGACGCTGGAGCTGACCGACGAGGCGGGGGACGTGGCGCGCGACGAGATCCTGGTGCGCGTCGCCGGCGACCGGACGCTCTTCGTCGAGGACTTCAACGACGGCGACGCGGTCGGCTGGACCTCGGTCCGGGCGCTGCTCGCGCAGTCGACCCGCTTCTTCACCGCCTCCGAGGCGGGGCTGCCGGCGCTGCCGGGCGGCGAGGCCGACGTGATGACCATGCCGGGGCTGGAAGGCACGCAAGGCTATCTGGTCACGCCGGGCTTCGAGGCGACGGGCGGCGGCGACTTCACCTCCTACACCCTGATGATGGACATCCTGGTCGAGGATGGCGACGTCGACTACTTCTCGTTCTTCCAGAACGATCTGACCAACGAGAACGACGGCGCGATCTTCCTCGAGAACAACGACGACGGCACCGCCTCGATCGAGATCCTGCGCGGCCGCCACGGGTCGTTCACCTATGACGAATGGCATCGCGTCGCCTTCGCGGTGCAGCAGGTCGATGCCGAGACGGTGTCGCTGACCAAGTATATCGACGGGGTGAAGGTCGGGCAGCAGAACGTCCCGGCCGAGCGTCTGGCCATCGACGGCGACGACGGCTTCATCCTGTTCGCCGACGACAATGGCGAGAGCGGGCGGGCGCATGTCAGCTCGTTGGTGTTTTCGGATCGGGTCTTCGACGAGGACGAGGTCGCGGGCTACGGCGCCGCGTCGGCCGACGCCCCGGCGGTTCCCGATGACGGGCGCACGGTGAGCTTCGATTTCGCCGACAGGTTCGCCCCCAATCTGGGCGACGCCGCGATCACCATCATCGACCCCAAGGCCGACGCGCTGGAGGCGCAGTCCGCCTTCGACACGCCCGAGGCGCTGGGCGTGGCGCCGCTGCCGGGGGGCGACGGCGCCGACGACCAGGCGCTCTACTTCCCCGCCCCCAAGCCGGCGCAGGGCTTCCATGTCGACCCGGCCACCGATGCGGCCGAGCTGAAGACCTATTCTCTGATCATGGACCTGCTGATCCCCTCGGGGCAGGGCAGGTACATGTCGCTCCTGCAGACCGACCTCGCCAACGACTCCGACGGCGACGTGTTCCTGCGCAACAACAACGACGGTTCCAACACCGCCGGACTCGGCGGCGGCGGCTATGACGGCGCCTACGCCTACGACCAGTGGGCCCGCATCGCCCTGGTGGTCGAGGAGCAGGCCGACGGCACGATGACGCTGTCGAAATACATCGACGGCGCGCTCGTCGGCGTGCGGACCGATATCGACGCGGAGCGGTTCACGCTCGACGGCGAGGGGGGCTTCTACCTCTTCGTCGACGAAGACGGCGAGATGAGCAACGCCTACGTGTCCTCCGTGGCGTTCTCCGAAACCGCCTTCGGGGCGGAGGCCATCGCGGCGCTGGGCGGCGCGCAGGCCGGGGGCATCTTCGACGCCGCGCCAGACGACGTGACCACCCAGTTCGACATGTCGGGCGACCTTTCGGCCAGCTTCGGGGACGCCGGCCTCAGCTTCCGCGATGAAAGCGACCGCGGCCTGTGGATGGTCAAGGGCAGCATCCATTCGCGGACCGACGCCGCGGACGGGCTCGAGGCCGGGCAGGGCGCGCTCTACTATTCCTCCGACAACGCCGACAAGACCCTGGTCTGGGACGCGGAGGAGGCGCGGGACTGGTCGGATTACGTCTATGACGTGACGCTCGAATCCCTCGACGACGACGTGATCGGCGCGGTGTTCTATTTCCAGGACGCGGCCAATCACTACCGGGTCACCTTCGACCTCGAGAACAACCGCCGGCAGCTGATCAGGGTCGCGGACGGCGAGGAGACGGTGCTGGCCGAGTCGGTCGGGGGCTACCGTTTCGCCGACAAGCTCGATCTGCGCATCGCGGTCTCGGGCGACGAGATCGTGGTGCTGCTCGACGACCGCGACGTGTTCGGCGGCCCGGTGCGCGATGCCGATCCGCTGACCGGCGGCACGGTGGGCGTGCATGCGTCCAACGAGAAGTCGGCGATCTTCGACGACGTCATGGTCAACCGGATCGCGCTGACGGCTCATGGCGAGGCCGAGGGCCGGGTGATCGCCGAGCCGGGGGCCGACGACGCCTATGTCTCGCTCTCCGCCGCGTCGAGCTTCGGGCCGGATGAGCTGACCGGCTTCCGCTGGCTGCTGGACGGGGAGGAGATCGCGCGCGGCCGCGAGGTCGAGGTGCGTCTGCCGGTCGGGACCCAGGCGGTGGTGCTGGAGGCGACCGACGCCTCGGGCGCGGTGTCACGCGATCATGTGGCGGTCGACGTGGTGTCGGGCGACGCGGTGCTGCTGGCGGACGGCTTCGGCGACGGCGCGATGCAGGGCTGGACCATCGTCGACGAGGGCGACATCGGCGGCCCCTCCGACTGGGTGGTGGAGGATGGCGCGCTGGTCCAGCGCTCCGATATCCATTCGAAACAGATGACCTCCGAAGGCGCGTCGGATCCCGACCCCTGGAAGCAGGGCTGGAGCCCGAAGGGCGACGGCATGCACGCGCTGCGCAAGGGGACCTATGCGCTCTATTCCGCCGAAGAGGCGAAAGAGTGGACCGACTATTCGGTCGAGGTCACCCTCGACACGCCCGACGACGACGGCATGGGCGTGCTCTTCCACTATCAGGACCCGGAGAACTACTACAAATTCGAACTTGATGACGAAGGCGGCCTGTGGAACCTGCGCCGCATGGTCGACGGGTATGAGAAGACCCTCGCCCAGGTCCCGGGAACCTATGAGCAGGACGCCCCGATCCAGTTGCGCGTCGACATCGAGGGCGGGCGCATCCAGGCCTATGTGAACGGCGACGCGGTCTTCGCCTACGCGGTCGAGGATCATGCGCTGGAGCAGGGGACCGTCGCGCTTTATTCCTGGGGCAGCGAGGGCGTGACCTTCGACGACGTGCGGGTGATCTCGCTGGCCGAGACCCCGGCCCAGTCGGCGCCGGTGGCGGTCGATGACGCCGGCTTCTCGGTGGTGGCGGGCGCGCAGCTGATGCTGGATCCGGCGACGCTGCTGGCCAACGACGCCGATGCCGACGGCGACGCAATGCAGATCGTTGCGGTCGGCGCGGCGGTCGGCGGGGTCGTGGCGATGGCCGAGGACGGCACGATCATCTTCGTGCCGAACGCGGACTTCGAGGGGGAAGCGCGGTTCGACTACACCGTCTCCGACGGCCATGGCGGCATCGACGTCGCCACGGTGACCCTGACGGTGGAGCCGAGAGAGGACGGCGGCGAAACGCCCGAGCCGGGCGATGGCGGTGAGACGCCCGAGACCCCGACCGCGCCCAATGCGCTGCCGGACGCCAGGGACGACGCGGGCTTCGTCATCGCCTCCGGCGCGCGGCTGACCATCGCCGCGGCGGCGCTGCTGGCCAACGACGCCGACGCCGACGGCGACGCGCTGAGCCTGGCGATCGTGGGCAATGCGGTCGGCGGCCGGGTCTCGATGACCGACGGCGGCGTCCGCTTCGACGCCGCCGCGGGCTTCGTCGGCGAGGCGAGCTTCGAATACGCCCTGTCCGACGGCATGGGCGGCTTCGACACCGCCCATGTCGCCATCGAGGTCCTCGACATCCCCGGCGGAACCTCGGGCGACGACGTGCTGCACGGGGCGCTCTCGCAGGCCAACATCCTGCGCGGCGGGGCCGGGCGCGACGTGCTCCATGGCGGCGGCGTCGACGACCTGCTGTCGGGGGGAAGCGGCGACGACGCGCTCTACGCCCGCGACGGGGCCGACCGCCTCTCCGGCGGGTCCGGCGACGACCGCCTCTCGGGCGGGCGTCACGACGACCGTCTGTTCGGCGGGGAGGGGAATGACCTGCTGCTGGGCAACACCGGCCGCGACACCCTGCGCGGCGAGGACGGCGACGACTGGCTCAAGGGCGGGCTCGGGTCCGACCGCCTGTTCGGCGGGGCCGGAGACGACCGGCTCGAGGGTGGGCGCGGCGACGACTGGCTGATCGGCGGCGCGGGCGAAGACGTGTTCGTCTTCGGCCCGGATGCCGCGGGCGGCCACGACGTGATCGGCGACTTCACCGTCGGCGAGGACCGGATCGAGCTGACCGGCCTCGGCTTCGCCACTGCCGCGGAAGCGTTCGCCGCCCTGGAGGACACCGACGACGGCGTCCGCCTGACTTTCGGCGACGACGATGCCGGGGGCGAGCTGCTGCTGAAGGGCGTGAGCCTCGACGCCCTCGGTCTCGACGACTTCCTGATCGGCTGAGCCCGATCCCGCCTGCGGCCGTCCTCCGGGACGGCCGCAGGTCCCGTCCGGCGGTCCGCGGCCCGTCCCCTCGCGTGAATCCCGCCCCTTCGCGCCACGTGCGTCCTGCTCCCCCCCTCGCATCTCCCAACGTCGCCCGGCCTGTCGTCACAACGTCATCGTTGGGGGCGAGAGTGGCGACGTCGAACGCGCGCGCCTGCTGCTGGGACTCGTTCCGTCGCCTTGCCGGCCCCTTAGGGGGCGTGGCGGGCAGGGGCGCTCATGGCGAGGCGACCCCGCCAAGACGCGCGCATGGGGCAGGGAAGGGCGGCTTGCAGGCCCTCATCGACCCTGCGCGGACCAGGTTCCGCAGCGCGCGGCCGTCGGGCGACCCCGCCTTGGCCGCCGGTTTCACCTATTTTTCGAAACCCTGAAAAAACCGATTGCCACCCTCCGCGACTCTCCTTATACCCCGCCCTCACAGACGGGGCGGCCGCAGCGGCGGGGCTCTGGACGGGTCGGAAGTTCAGCGAAAGCAAGGACTTGCGGCGGGGCCTGA
>NZ_JBSRTQ010000057.1:0-24037 GCF_055129145.1 Albimonas sp.
CGACGCTCTTCCGATCTCTGGTGCGCTCGGGCGCCGCGCCCGCGCTCGCCGCCGCCTGGCCGCCCGAGGCCGCGGGCGATCCCGTCGCCGCCGCGCTCGACGCCTTCGCCCGCCATGCCGACCGCCTGTTCCCCTGGCTCGACGGCCCGCCCCAGACCAACGAGATCGCCCGCGGCGGCGCCCTGCTGGGCGGGGCGCTGACCCTCGTGGCCGGCCTGAAAATGCCGCTGGAGATCCTGGAGATCGGCGCCTCCGCCGGGCTCAACCAGAATTTCGACGCCTATCGCTTCGATCTGGGCGAGGGGCGCGGATGGGGCCCCGAAGACTCGCCGGTGCGCATCGCGCATGAATGGCAGGGGCCGGCGCCCGACCTCGCGACCCCGCTGGAGATCGTGGCGCGCGCGGCCTGCGACCTCTCCCCGCTCGACCCCGCCGACCCCGCGACCCGGGCGCGGCTGACCGCCTATGTCTGGGCCGACCAGGCGGCGCGGCTCGCCCGGCTGGAAGCGGCGCTGGACCTGATCGCCGCACGCCCCCGCCCGGTGGAGCGCGCCGACGCCGCCGCCTGGCTGGCGGACCGGCTCGCGCGGCCCCAGGCCGAGGGGACCGCGCGCGTCGTGATGCACTCGATCATGTGGCAGTATCTGCCGGGGCCCACCCGCGCCGCAATCCGCGCCGGGATCGAGGCCGCCGGCGCCCGCGCCACGCCCGACCGGCCGCTGGCCTGGCTGCGGATGGAGCCTGACGGCGTCGCGGGCTCGGCCTCGCTGGACCTGACCGCCTGGCCCGGCGGCGCGGCCGAAACCCTCGGCCGCGCCGACTTTCATGGCCGCTGGACCCGCTGGGGGGCCTGAGCTCCACCGCCTCCCCCCCCCGGCTTGCCCCCCCGGCTTGCCGCCCCCGCCTTGCCACGCGCGCCCGCGTCGCCGATACCCTTGGCCGCGAAAGCAGGGCGCGCGGGGGTGCGCTCCGGCGATGGAGGGTCGAGATGTTGCGTGCGCTGTTCTGGCTGATCGTTCTGGTCGTCTTCGTCGGGCCGCTCGCCTTTCTGGCGGCGGCCTTCGAACCGACGCCGGACCTGCCGCCCTCCGCGGCGCTCGGCCAGCAGCAGGCCCGCCAGTCCAAGGCGCTGGTCCAACGGGCGCGCGAGGCGGCCGCAGGCGGGGGCGAGCGCAGCCTGACCGCCAGCGCGGCCGAGCTCGACGGCCTGATCGCCTCCGTCGCCCGGATCATGCCCAGCCTGCGCGGCGCGACCAGCATCAACCGCGACGGCATGACCCTCGCGCTTTCCGCCCAGCCCCCGGTGATCGACGCGCTGGGCTGGATCAACCTCCGGGCCGAAATCGCGCCCTCCTCGACCGGGCTCGACGTGCGGGCGCTGGAGCTGGGGCGCATGGCCCTGCCCCCCGCGCTCACGCTCAAGGTGCTGCGCTTCGCCGGCGACATGCTGTCGGACGTGCCGATGGGGACGCTGCTGTTCTCGTCCATCCATGCGGTGCGCACCACGCCCGGCCGGATCGTCGTGGCCATCGACGCGGGCGAGGGCGGCGACGGCTCGCTCCTGAAACGGGTGATGAGCGGCATGCGCGATGTGGCCGGCATCTCCGCCGGCGCCGACATCGCCCGCCATTACGACGCCATCGCGGCGGCCGCGGCGCGGGGCGAGCTGAGATCGCCCGGCGAGCTCGCCCCCTGGCTGACCTTCGCGGTGAACCAGGCCCGCGACGCCGCCGCCGGCGATCCGGATGCGGCGACGCGGGAGCTGCGCGCCGCCGTCGCCGCCCTCGCCGCGATCTGCGGCAAGCGCTCCGCGATCGAGGCGGTGGCCGGCGACTTCGGCTCCCCCGAGGCGGGCAAGCGCTGCGCCGACGTGGAACTTTCGGGCCGCCCCGACCTGCGCAAGCATTTCCTGCTGTCCGCCGCCTTCCAGATGGCGGGGGGCAACGCGGTCTCGTTCGGCTTCGGCGAGATCAAGGAGCTGGTCGACGGCTCGGGCGGCGGCTCAGGCTTCAGCTTCGACGACGTCGCCGCCGACCGCGCCGGCATTCGCTGGGCCGAGGCCGCCGAGCTCGCCGCCCCCGACGGGCTGGCGGCGCTGGCCGAGACGTCGGCCGACGCGTCGAACTGGATGCCCTCGATCGTGGGGCTGCCGTCCTTCATGCAGGTGGACGCCTTCAAGGCCAAGTTCGGCGCGGTCGACAGCCCCGCCTATCAGGCCCAGCTGACCGAGATCGACCGCCGCATCGACGCCCTGCCGATGCACGCCCGCTGAGGGCCGGGGCGGTCCCGGCCCGCGATCTCGGGCGGACGGTTGCAATCCCCCCGCGCGTGGTATCTCTGATGATGCCGGGCGGGCCGAACCCCGCCCGCGAGCCGATCTTGACCCGAGGCCTTGCAGCCACGCCGGACGCCCTGCGGCGCCCCGCGGCCGTTCGCGCCCTTGCGGCGCCGCGTCATATGCGTCAAGAGCCGCGCAACCGGCGGCGCCAAGGGCGCCCGCGCCCCCTATTCACGTCCGGAAAATCGCCCCATGGATCTTCGCAACATCGCGATCATCGCGCATGTCGACCACGGCAAGACCACGCTGGTCGACGCGCTCCTCCGCCAGTCCGGCTCGTTCCGGGAAAACCAGGCCGTCGCCGAGCGCGCCATGGATTCCAATGACCTGGAGCGCGAGCGCGGCATCACCATTCTGGCCAAGTGCACCTCGGTCGAATTCGAGGGCGCCCGGGTCAACATCGTCGACACGCCCGGCCACGCCGACTTCGGCGGCGAGGTGGAGCGGATCCTCTCCATGGTCGATGGCGCCATCCTGCTGGTCGACGCGGCCGAGGGCCCGATGCCCCAGACCAAGTTCGTGACCGCCAAGGCGCTCGCGCTCGGCCTGCGGCCGATCGTCGTGCTCAACAAGGTCGACAAGCCCGACGCCGACGCCGACCGGGCGCTCGACGAAGTGTTCGACATGTTCGCGGCGCTCGACGCCGACGAGCATCAGCTCGACTTCCCCGTGCTCTACGCCTCGGGCCGCTCCGGCTGGGCCGACGATGAGCTCGATGGTCCGCGCCAGGATCTCTCCGCCCTGTTCCGCAAGGTGATGGCCCATGTGCCGGCGCCCAAGCAGGTCGTGAACGCCGACAAGCCGTTCTCCATGCTCGCCACCACGCTCGAGGCCGACCCGTTCATCGGCCGCCTGCTGACCGGGCGGATCGAGACCGGGACCATCGTCTCCGGCGCCACCATCAAGGCGCTGCGTCCCGAGACCGGCGAGATCGAGCGGTTCCGCGTCTCCAAGGTGCTGGCCTTCCGCGGTCTCGGCCGCGTGCCGGTGGACTCGGCCGAGGCCGGCGACATCGTCGCCCTGGCCGGCCTGTCCAAGGCCACCGTCGCCGACACGCTCTGCGATGTGTCGATCAACGTGCCGATCAAGGCCCAGCCGATCGACCCGCCGACCATCGCGGTGACCTTCTCGATCAACGACTCGCCCCTCGCCGGCCGCGACGGCGACAAGGTCCAGTCCCGCGTGATCCGCGACCGCCTGATGCGCGAGGCCGAGGGCAACGTCGCCATCCGCATCAACGACACGCCCGACCGCGACGCCTTCGAGGTCGCCGGCCGCGGCGAGCTTCAGCTCGGCGTGCTGATCGAGAACATGCGCCGCGAGGGCTTCGAGCTCTCCGTCTCCCGCCCGCGGGTGATGATGCGCGAAGAGAACGGCCGCAAGCTGGAGCCGATCGAAGAGATCACCGTGGACGTGGACGACGAGTTCACCGGCCCGGTCGTCGACAAGATGTCCCAGCGCAAGGCCGAGATGACCGAGATGCGTCCCTCGGGCGGCGGCAAGACCCGCATCGTGTTCCTCGCCCCGTCGCGCGGGCTGATCGGCTACCATGGGGAGTTCCTCACCGACACCCGCGGCACCGGCGTGCTGAACCGCGTGTTCCATTCGTGGTCCGAGTGGAAGGGTCCGATCCCGGGCCGCCGTCATGGCGTGCTGATCTCGATGGAGAACGGGGATTCGGTGCCCTTCGCCCTGTTCAACCTGGAGGATCGCGGCCGCCTGATCATCGGCGCCGGCGAGCCCGTCTACCAGGGGATGATCATCGGCGAGAACGCCCGCCCCGGCGACCTCGACGTGAACCCGCTGAAGGGCAAGAAACTGACCAACATGCGCGCGTCGGGCAAGGATGAGGCGGTGACGCTGACCACCCCCCATCGCTTCACGCTGGAGGAGGCGATCGCCTTCATCGAGCCCGATGAACTGGTTGAAGTCACACCCGGAGCGATTCGTCTGCGCAAGCGCTTCCTCGACCCGCATGAGCGCAAACGCGACGCGCGAGCCGCCAATTCCGCGCTCGCCTGAGGCGCGCCTCCCCTGTCGATGCTCTAACCGTGGGTTTTTTCGCGCTGCAGCGAAAAACAACCCACGGTGTTGCATTGTGCGCAGCTGCACATTGTTGCTAGACTTACGACCGGCGTAACAACGTCCGGGCGGCCACTCTTGCGTATCCTGGCCTCCGCAAGCGCGTCATAAGAACGCGCGCATGCGATCAGTCCCGGGGCGGCGGAAGAGTTCGTGTGCAGTCAGGAGCAACAAGAAGATGAAGCATCCCGTAGACGCTCACGTCGGGAAACGTGTGCGGCACCGGCGCTGGATGATGGGGATGACCCAGCAACAGCTCGGGGACCTGGTGGGAATCAAGTTCCAGCAGATCCAGAAATACGAAACCGGCATGAACCGGATCAGCGCCTCGCGGTTGTGGGATATCGCGAAGTCGCTGGAAGTGCCGATCAACTATTTCTTCGAGGGTCTGGACGCCGAGTCCATGGAAGAGGCGGGTCTCGAGGCGAATGCCGAGTCCGGCGCCCGCGGAGATCTGCTGGCCGACAAGGAGGCGCTGGAACTGGTGCGCTCCTACTACGCGATCCCCGAGAACCAGCGGCGGCGTTTGTTCGACCTCGCCCGCGTTCTCAGCGAAGCCGCCTGACCACCGGCTTCGACGACTGCCGCGCGGCCGGGCCTTTGCGCCCGGCCGCCGGACCCGCTACGGTCCCGGCCCAACCCGGCTGGCGCGGCCTCCGCCGCGCGCCGCCCTGCGCCCGGACCTGACATGACCCCCGATTCCCCCTCCGACGCGCGCCGTCTCGCGGTCCCTGGCGAGACCGCGGACCCGGCGCTGACCTCGGCGCTGGCCGCGGCCCATCGCGCCGCCGACGCCGCCCGCGCGCCAATCCTCGCGATCTTCCGGGCCGAAGGGCTCTCCGCCGACAACAAGGCCGGCCCCGGCGCCTTCGACCCGGTGACCGAAGCCGACCGCGCCGCCGAGGCGGCGATTCGCGCCGTGCTGGCCGACGACCGCCCCGCCGACGGCATTCTGGGCGAGGAGGGCGGCGCGCAGGCTGGCGCCTCCGGCATGACCTGGGTGATCGACCCGATCGACGGCACCCGCGCCTTCCTGATCGGCGCGCCCACCTGGGGCGTGCTGATCGGGCTGAACGACGGAACCCGCCCGGTGCTGGGCGTGATGGACCAGCCCTGGACGCGGGAGCGGTTCTGGGGCGACGGCGCCGCCGCGTGGCATGCCCGCGACGGCGAGGCGCCCCGCCGGCTCCAGGCCCGCCAGGGCGTGCGCCTGGCCGATGCGCGGCTCTGCTCGACCTTCCCGGAGGTGGGCGCGGACACTGAGCGCGCGGGATTCGAGCGCGTGCGCGACCGCGTGCGTCTGACCCGCTACGGGCTCGACTGCACCGGCTATGCGCTGATCGCGGCGGGGGGAGTGGATCTGGTGATCGAGGCCGGGCTCCACGCCTACGACATCCAGGCGCTGATCCCGATCATCGAGGGCGCCGGCGGCGTGGTCACCACCTGGGACGGCGGAGACGCCCAGCAAGGCGGCCGGATCCTCGCAGCCGCAAGCCCGGCCCTGCATGCCGAAGCGATGGCCCTGCTCGCCGACTGACAGCCGCGCCCCGCCCCCCGCGAGGGACGGGGCGCGGAGTTCTACAGGCTCATCAGGTCGTTGAACGTCACGAACACCATCAGCCCCAGCACCAAAGCCAGGCCGACGCCGGTCGCGGCCTCCGTCGCGCGTTCGCCCAGCGGGCGTCCGCGCAGCGCCTCGAAGGCGTAGAACATCAGGTGGCCGCCATCGAGCACCGGGATGGGGAACAGGTTGATCATGCCGATCGAGGTCGAGATCATCGCGATCATGCCGAGGAAGGCCACGATCCCCGCCCCCGCCGCATCGCCCGACAGCGACGCGATCCGGATCGGGCCGCCGAGGCCGGAACTGTCGGCCTTGCCGCCGATGATCGCGCCGACATAGGCCAGCGAGGAATGGATCACCTGCCAGGTGCGGGTCACGCCATTGCCCAGCGCTTCGCCGATGCCCGGCGTCACCACTTCCGGCGCGATCAGCGGTATGGCGGAGACGCCGATCAGCGGCCGCATCTCGATCCCGCCGCTGGCCGAGGGCACCGGGTTGAGCTTCGGGGTCAGCGTCACCTCGCGCCTTGCCCCGTCCGCGCCCTCGACCACCAGCGCCACCGACGCGCCGTCGGAGCCGAACACCACCCGCTGCAGGTCAGAGAACGCGCCCACCGGCTGCCCGTCGGCCATCACGATGCGGTCTCCGGCCAGCAGCCCGGCCTCTTCCGCCGGGCTCGCCGGCGCCACCGAGCCGACCAGCGGAGGGATCGCTGGGCCGGTCTCCACCATGATCTCGCGCCCGTCGCGGCGCAGGTCGACCGGGAAGCTCGCGCGCCCGGGCTCGGCCTCGCTCGCGGCCTCATAGGCCTTGGAGATGTCGGACCAGACCGTGACCGGGGTTCCGGCCACCGCCAGAATCTCGTCCCCCGCGCGCAGCGGGAAGGTCGCCTGGTCCTCGACCTGCGAAGCGCCCAGAACGGGACGATCCGACCCGACGCCCAGCGCCAGGGTCAGGCCGGTGTAGATCAGGATCGACAGCGCGAAGTTGAAGGCCGGCCCCGCCGCCACCGCCAGAGCCCGCCGCCACAGGGCCGCGCCGGGGAAGGAACGGGCGCGGGTCGCATCGTCCATCGCCGCCATCCCCGCGGCGTCGGCACGGGCCGAAGCCGCGTCGCCGTCGCCCACGAATTTCACGTAGCCGCCCAGCGGCAGCACCGCCAGCCGCCAGCGGGTGCCGCGGCGGTCGTTCCAGCCCCAGATCTCCTTGCCGAAGCCGATGGAGAACACCTCGGCGTCGATCCCGCACCAGCGCGCCACGATGTAGTGGCCGAACTCGTGCACGAACACGACCACGCCCAACACCACGAGGAAGGAGGCGATCGAGCCGGCCACGCCGCCGACCTGGGTCATCACTGCGAACGAGTCCATGGGACCTCCCGATACCGTCGCCGCGCGGCTGCGCAAAGCGGAACGTTAGTGAAATTAAGCGAAAACGCCGCCGTTTCCCAGCCGCGCATGATCGCGCGCGATCACCGCGCAGGCGGTGCGGCGGGCGGCGCCGTCCATGGCGAAGACCTCGGCCAGCGAGGTCGCCGGCGCGAAGGGGGTCAGCGCGTCCAGCGACGCCTCCACCACCCGCGCCATGTCGAGGAAACCGATGCGGCCTTCCATGAAAGCCTCCAGCGCCGCCTCCTTGGCGGCGTTGAGCGCGCAGCCTGCCAGCCCGCCGGCCCGCATCGCCTCCCGCGCCAGGCGCAGGGCGGGGAAGCGGACCTCGTCGGGGGTCTGGAAGTCCAGCCGAGACAGCGCGGCGAAATCCAGCCGTTCCACCGGCAGGGACCGCCGTTCGGGCCAGTGATAGGCGAAGCCGATGGCGTGGCGCATGTCCGGCATGCCCAGCTGGGCCAGCACCGAGCCGTCCGCATAGCCCACCATCGAATGCACCACCGACTGCGGATGCACCAGAACCTCCAGCTGAGAGGGCGCCAGATCGAAGAGGTGCCTGGCCTCGATCATCTCCAGCGCCTTGTTGAACATCGAGGCGCTGTCGACCGAGATCCGCGCGCCCATGTCCCAATTGGGGTGGGCGACGGCCTCGCGCAATGTCGCGGTCTCCATCCGCTCCGCCGTCCAGTCGCGGAACGGGCCGCCCGACGCGGTGAGGATGATGCGGTCGAGGGCCGGCCGCTGGGCCGGGTCGAGCACCTGGAAGATGGCGTTGTGCTCGCTGTCGACCGGCAGAAGGGTGGCGCCGGCGCGGGCGATCTCGGCCAGGAACAGGTCGCCGGCCGAAACCAGGCATTCCTTGTTGGCGAGCGCCACCGTCCCTCCCTGCCCCACCGCGGCCAGCGTGGGGGCGAGGCCGGCGGCGCCGACGATGGCGGCCATGCACCAGTCGGCAGGGCGCGCGGCGGCCTCGACCACCGCGTCGGGCCCGGCGGCGACCTGCGTGTCGGTGTCGGCCAGCGCGTCGCGCAATTCGTGGTAGCGGGCGGGGTCGGCGGTCACCGCCAGCTCGGCCCGGAATTCGCGGGCGGCGGCGACGAGGCCGGCGATGTTGCCATGCCCGGTCAGCGCCACGACCTGCGGGGCCTCTCCGCCCGCGGCGGCATGGCGGAGAATGTCGAGGGTCGAGGCGCCGATGGACCCGGTGGCCCCCAGAACCGTGACTCGGCGGCCTTCGCGATCGGGGGAATTCACCATATGAACACCGACTGCCCGCGCAGGAACGAGACCAGGGCGGCCACCATGCCGGCGGCGAGCAACCCGTCCATCCGGTCCAGCAGCCCGCCATGGCCCGGGATCAGGGCCGAGCTGTCCTTGACCCCGCAGCGCCGCTTCAGCGCGCTTTCGCCCAGGTCCCCGCCCTGCGCCACCACCGCCATCACCGCGGAGACCAGCGCCACCTCATGGGCGAGCGTGCCCGAGGTGAAGGCCGAGAACGCCGCGCCGAGGCAGATCGCCAGCGCCATGCCGCCGCCGAGCCCCGCCCAGGTCTTGGCCGGAGAGACCGCCGGCCACAGCTTCGGGCCGCCGATGGCGCGGCCGGCGAAATAGCCGCCGATGTCGGTCGCCACCACGCTCAGCGCCACCCACAGCACCGCTTCCCAGCCGTAAAGGTCATCGTCGCGCAGCCCGACCAGCGCCGCGCAAGCGATGGCGACATAGACCCCGCCCGCCAGCGCCGTGCCGCGCGCAAGACGGCTCTCGGCTCGGGTCAGAAAAATCACCGGGATCAGGCAGACCACCAGCCAGGCGAGCCCGTAGCGGTAGCTCAGCGCCTGGGTGGCGAGGCAGGCCCCGGCGCCGGCCGCCGATATCAGCCAGCCGGCGAGGTCGTAGCGCCGGGCGGACATGCGCCGCAGCTCCCAGCCCATGCCGGCGGCGATGGCCGCGACCGGCAAGGCGAAGGCCCAGTCGCCGAAGCTCACCGCCGCGACCGCCAGCGCGCCCATCACCAGAGCGGTCAGGGTCCGGACCCGGAGGTCGGCGAAGCCGCCCTTGCGGGGGCCGGGCTTGGCGTCGGCTGGGGCGCCGGGGGTCATGGCGATCAATCGGCCGCGCCGAAGCGGCGGTTGCGCGCGCCGTAAGCGGCGCAGGTGCGGGCGAAGATCTCCGGCGAGAAATCCGGCCAGGTCTCGGGAACGAAGGCGTATTCGGCATAGGCCGACTGCCAGGGCAGGAAATTCGAGGTGCGCATTTCGCCCGAGGTGCGGATCACCAGGTCGGGATCGGGCAGCTCGCGCGTGTCGAGCGCGGCGGAGAAGGCGGCGAAGTCCAACGCCTCGGGCGCCATGCGGCCGGCCGCGATCTCCACCGCCAGGCGGCGCACGGCCGACAGGATCTCGTCCCGCCCGCCGTAGTTGATGGCGATGGTCAGGTTGAGCCGCTGGTTGTCCAGCGTCGCCGCCTCCAGCCGGCTCATCTGCTCGGCCAGATCCCGGTTCAGCCGAGTGCGGTCGCCGATGAAGCGCACGCGGGCGCCGCGGCGGCGCAGTTCTTTCCCCTCGCGACGGATGTAGATGGAGAACAGCTCCATCAGCCCCTGCACCTCTTCGGAGGACCGTTTCCAGTTCTCGGTCGAGAAGGCGTAGAGCGTCAGATACGACACCCCCTCGTTCGGCGCGGCTTCGACGATGCGGCGCACGACCTCCGCCCCCCGCCGATGGCCGGCGAGGCGGGGAAGTCCGCGGGTCTTCGCCCAGCGACCGTTGCCGTCCATGATGACCGCCACATGCCGCGGACGGCAGGCGCCGCCCCCGAGCGTCGGGGCCGTGGCGGCGGCCTCGGTCGCGGGGGCGGGCGAGGGATTGAACATTCGCGTCTCCTGTCGGCGCCCGGCGGGGCGCCGGCGGCCTGGTCCTCCGGTGCGCCCGAAGCGCGCCGACGGTCTCAGACCTGCATGATTTCCGCCTGCTTCGTCTCCAACGCCTGGTCGATCTTCTGGATCGTGGCGTCGGTCATCGCCTGGATCTCGTCCGAGTAGAACTTGGCGTCGTCCTCGCTCAACCCGTTGGCCTTGGCCTTCTTCACCATGTCCATGCCGTCGCGCCGCACATTGCGCGCCGCCACCTTGGCGCTTTCCGAGTATTGCCCGGCGACCTTGACCAGATCGCGGCGCCGCTCCTCGTTCAGCTCGGGGATCGGCAGGCGGATCAGGGTGCCGTCGACCTGCGGGTTGAGCCCGAGGCCGGAGGACCGGATCGCCTTGTCGACCTTGCCGACCAGGGCCTTGTCCCAGATCGCCAGCGTCAGCATCCGCGGCTCGGGCACGTTGATGGTGCCGACCTGGTTGATCGGCGTGTCGACCCCGTAGGCGTCGATCATCACCGGATCCAGCATCGACGCCGACGCGCGCCCGGTGCGCAGCGACGCGAAGTCGTTCTTCAGGGCCGCGATCGCCCCGTCCATTCGACGCTCGAGGTCTTCGGTGTCGATCTCGATCTCATCGCTCATGGATGTCCTCCCGGCGAAGGCGCGCGGCCGATGCGGCGCGCCCTGGCGTCATGACTGTTCGACAATGGTGAATTTTCCGCGACCGCTCAAGACCTCCGCGAAGCCGCCGGAAGCGTGCAGCGAGAAGATGATCAGCGGCAGATTGTTGTCGCGCGCCAGCGCGATGGCCGACGCGTCCATCACCTTGAGGTTCTTGATGAGCACCTCGTCATAGGTGATGCGGTCGTAGCGCTTGGCGGTGGGGTCGAGCTTGGGGTCGGCGGTGTAGACGCCGTCGACCTGGGTGCCCTTCATGATCGCGCCGCAGTTCATCTCCATCGCCCGCAGCGCCGCGGCGGTGTCGGTGGTGAAATACGGGTTGCCGGTGCCGGCGGCGAAGATGACGATGCGTCCCTTCTCCAGATGGCGCACGGCGCGGCGGCGGATATAGGGCTCGCAGATCTGGTCCATCGGAATGGCCGAGATCACGCGGGCGTGGACCCCGAGATCCTCGAGCGCGGACTGCATGCCCAGCGCGTTCATCACGGTCGCGAGCATGCCCATATAGTCGGCGGAGGCGCGTTCCATCCCCTGGGCGGAGCCCTGGAGGCCGCGGAAGATGTTGCCGCCCCCGATGACGAGACAGAGCTCGACGCCGAGATCGTAGACGGATTTCACCTCTTCCGCGATGCGCTGGACGGTGGGCGGGTGCAGGCCGAAACCCTGGTCGCCCATCAGCGCTTCGCCGGATATCTTGAGCAGCACGCGCGGATAGAGGAGCGGGGACGGCGGTTGGGCGGCCTCGGTCATGCGCGAGTCTCTCCTGTCGGCTGGCGCGCGCAATCTGTCCGAAGGGGACCCGCGATGCAAGGCGCGCTGCGCCGCAGCATGACGGTCGCGAGGAGGTCGCCCGCAACCGAGGGGCGAAAGCGCGCCCAGGGCAGGCTCGACGCCGGCGAACCGGGCCGCGAAAGATGAGGCGGCCGGGGAGATCGACGGGAATCGCCTTGTGCGCGATGATTTGGGCGGCCGAGGATAGGAGAGCATACCCCTGCGAATGCGAAACGGCGGACCCGAGGGCCCGCCATTCCGATTTTTCCCGAAAGGAGGCGTCAGCCTCAGCCGGCGGAGACCTTGGCGACCTCGGCCGCGAAGTCCTCTTCTTCCTTCTCGATCCCCTCGCCAACCTCGACGCGGGCGAAGCCCACGATCTTGATGTCGGCGCCGGCCTCGGTCACCGCCGCCTCGACGGTCAGGTCCGGGTTGATCACGAAGGCCTGCTTCAGGAGGCAGACCTCCTGGAAGTACTTGTTCAGGCGACCGACGATCATCTTCTCGATAACGCCTTCGGGCTTGCCCGACTCGCGGGCCTGCTCGGTCAGCACCTGCTTCTCGCGCTCGACCAGCGCCGGGTCGAGATCCGCTTCGGACAGCGACGCCGGGTTGGTCGCGGCGACATGCATCGCGACCTGCTTGCCGATCGTCTCCATCGCCGCCTTGTCGGAGCCGGTCAGCGCGACGAGCACGCCGATCTTGCCCATGCCGGGCGCCACGGCGTTGTGCACGTAGCTCGCCACCACGTCGCCCTCGAGGCGCGACATGCGGCGGACCGACATGTTCTCGCCGATGGTGGCGACCTTGGCGGTCACGGCGTCGGCGACCGACTTGCCGCCCATGTCGGCGGCGAGCAGCGCCTCATAGTCGGCGACGCCGAGCGCGGTCTGCGCGATGGCGCCGGCCATCGCCTGGAAGTCGGCGTTGCGGGCGACGAAGTCGGTCTCGGAATTCACCTCGACCGCGACGCCGGCCCCGCCCTCGGAGGCGACGGCCACCAGGCCTTCGGCCGCCACGCGGCCGGCCTTCTTGGCGGCCTTGGCGAGGCCCTTGGCGCGCAGCCAGTCGACCGCGGCTTCCATGTCGCCATCGGTCTCGACCAGGGCCTTCTTCGCGTCCATCATGCCCGCGCCGGTCTGGTCGCGGAGTTCCTTCACCATCGAAGCGGTGACAGCCATCGGGTTTCTCCTATCGGGTCCTGACGCCTTCCGGCGCGCGAAGCGGCCCCCTGCCGGTCGCCCCACGGCCCGCACGCCCCGCCGTGGGAGGTCCGGGTCCGCAGGCGGCGGCGGCGCTGGGCCGGGGCTGCGCCGAGGGCTATCTGGGCGGCGTGGCCGGCCACGTCAAGCGCGGCGGGCGTCATCGAAATGTCGTGGGGAACGCCGCGCCGGGCCCGCAGGCCCCGCGCGGCGCAGGTTCGGCTCAGGCCTGGGCGGGCGCTTCGACGGACGCGTCCTCGAGGGCCTCCTCCATCGGAAGCTCCTCCATCTCGCCCATGTCGAAGCCCGACTCGCCCATCGCGGCGGCCATGCCGTCCAGCGCGGCGCGCGCGGCCAGATCGCAGTAGAGCGTGATGGCGCGCGAGGCGTCGTCGTTGCCCGGGATCGGGTAGGCGATGCCCGACGGATCCGAGTTGGTGTCGAGAACGGCCACGACCGGAATGCCGAGCTTGTTCGCCTCGGCGATGGCGAGCTGCTCCTTGTTGGTGTCGATCACGAAGATCAGGTCGGGAACGCCGCCCATCTCGCGGATGCCGCCCAGCGAGGCGTTGAGCTTGTTCTGCTCACGCTCGAGCGACAGACGCTCGCGCTTGGTGAACTTCTCGGCGCCGCCGTCGAACAGTTCGTCGAGCTTGCGGAGGCGGTCGATGGAGTTCGACACGGTCTTCCAGTTGGTCAGCGTGCCGCCGAGCCAGCGGTGGTTCATGTAGTACTGGGCGCAGCGCTCGGCCGCTTCGGCGAGCGGGATCTGGGCCTGGCGCTTGGTGCCGACGAAGAGCACGCGGCCGCCCTTGGCGACGGTGTCGCGGATGGCCTGCAGCGCGGCGTCGAGCAGCGGAACCGTCTGGGTGAGGTCCATGATGTGGACGCCATTGCGGTCGCCGTAGATGTACGGGCCCATCTTCGGGTTCCAGCGATGCGTCTGGTGACCGAAGTGGACGCCAGCCTCAAGCAGCTGGCGCAGGGAGAATTCCGGCAGTGCCATGTCGTTTCCTTTCCGGTTTCAGCCTCTGCGGGGGTGAGGGCCTGCGCCCAACCGGAGGACCGGGGCGGGATGTCTCCCCGTCCGGCCCGAAATCCCCGCATGCGGATTGCGTGAGGCGCCCATACACGGGCCGGAGGGGGATGGCAAGGGACGAGGGGCGGAAGCGGCCTGGCGAGGCGGCCCGGTCCGGGGCCCCGCGGCGCTCTGCCGACGGCCGTGCGGCCCTCGCTCCGCTGCGCTTCGCGTCGCCCCGCCCTGCCGTCCCCGCCGCTGGGGAGAGGGGGGCGAGGACCGGCCGGCGCCCCCCCTCCCGCCCCCTCTGCGGCTCAAAGCGTCGAGGCCAGCGCCGCCGCCTGTTCGAACACCGCGCCCCAGCCGTCCTGAAACCCCATGGAGTCATGGGCCTCCCGGCTTTCCGGCGTCGCGTGGCGGGCATGGGCCGCGTAGAGCGTGCCGCCCTGCCCGTCATCCTCGAAGCGCACCGTGGCGCAGAACGGCATGCCGCCGCCGGTCGGGCGGAACCCGGCCGACAGCACGTCGGTGAAGGTCAGCCGCCGCCCCTCGACCACTTCGAGGAAGCAGCCCCGGTTCGGATGGGCCGTGCCATCGGGCCCGACCATGGTGGTGTCGAATCGCCCGCCCGGGCGCGGGTCGATGGACGCGGCCGAGGTGGTCCAGGGCGGCGGCGTCCACCATTTCACCAGCAGCTCGGGCTCGGTCCAGCATCGCCAGATGCGGGCGCGGTCGACGCGGGCGCGCCGCTCCAGCCACAGGTCGAGCGCCGGGTCGAAATCCGCGGGCCTCTCCAGCCCCGTCGGCTCACGGGTCGTGAACGTCGTCATGCATCCCCCTCCGCCTGCAGCCGCATCGCCACGGCCTCCATCCCGTCCAGCCGCCCTTCCCAAAGCCGCCGCTGGGCGGCGAGCCAGGTCTCGACGGCGGCGAATCCCGCCCGGTCCAGCTCGCAGCGCCGGGCGCGCCCGGCCTTGACGCTGCGCACCAGACCGCCGGCCTCCAGCGCCTTGAGATGCTGGAGGAAGGAGGGCAGCGCCATGTCGAAGGGCGCCGCGAGCACGCGCACCGTTGCCGGACCGCCTCGCCCAAGCCGCTCCAGCACCGCCCGCCGGGTCGGGTCCGCGAGCGCGCGGAACACGGCGTCAGGGGGAGGGGCGGCTGGGGATTCGAAAAGGTTAGCCATTCGCCTAACTATTGGAGCGAGCGGGCTGCGCGTCAAGCGCCGCGCGAGAGGGGGCGGTGAGCGAGGGAATGCGGGGGGAGGCGCCGGCCGAACCGAGCCCGGCAGGCGCCGGTCCCGGGACCCGGAAACGGTCGGGGAGGCGCCCCTGGCGCACGCAGCGACGCCGACCGGATCGGAACTTGAAAACCGTGACGATCGAGCCGCCCGCCAAACCCATCGAACGCCCCGACGCATCGCCCCTCCGGTCGATCAAGGGCCGCGCCGGCCATGTTGCAGGCGCCAGGAGGGATGCAGGGCGGGGCGATGTCGGGGCGCAGCCCCGGCGAGGGCCGACCGGCATCGCGGCCGCCGCGCGGCGGCCCATGCGAAAAGACCGGCCGCGGTGATCCGCGCCGGCCCAAATATCTGACGATTTTCGCAAAGTGAGGGATATGGTGGAGCCAGGGAGGATCGAACTCCCGACCTCTTGCATGCCATGCAAGCGCTCTCCCAGCTGAGCTATGGCCCCGTTATCCCGCGCCGGCTCTGGTCTTGCCGGCGGCGTGGGGCGGTGTCTAGGCCAGGCTCCGGCGGGTTGCAAGGGGGAAATTTCCCCGCGCGATCCGTCCCGTTCCCGACCTCGCGCGCCGCCCCGGCGCACGTCGCGCCCTCCGCCCTGCGCCCCGTCTCGGAGCGCAGGGCGGAAGGCCCGGGGTCTCAGCTTTCCTCGTCGTCCTTGTCGCCGCCGGCGACGCCGCCGAGCTCGCCGAGATCGTCGTCATCATCGTCGTCGTCGTCGAGCAGCACGTCGTCGACCACGACGTCCTCTTCGGAATCGTCGTCGTCGATCAGCGGATCGTCGTCATCCGCCACGACCTTGACCGGCGCCGCCTTCTCGGCCTTGGGCTTGGCGCGCGAGGGCGCGGCCGCCTTGCGCTCGGTCAGCGCGGAGAGCGGGAAGGTCGCGCCGCAGCTGGGGCAGGCGACAGGATCCCGGAGCAGATCGTAGAAGCGGACGGCGCAGCTCGGGCAGCTGCGTTTTGCGCCCCATTCAGGTTTGGCCATGGGGACCCTCCAAGCCGGCAAGTCTGCGGGAATGCGCGCCTCTGCCACAGGACCGGGCGCCTTGCAAGGGCTCACCGCGCGCCGCAGGTCCGCGCCGCGCCCCCCTTTCGGCCTCGCGCGCGCCGTTGCGGAAGGGCGCCGCGCCCCTCCCCCGGCCGGCGCGGGCGGCGTCCCGAGGCTTGCCGCCACGCCGCGCGCCGACTAGCGTCCGCCCGCATGCGCCGCGGCGTCTCCGCCCCCCTCAGCCCGCGCGCGAGCAGCCCGCGCGCGAGGCGCATGGATCCGGAGACCGCATGCTCTACCACGCCCACGAGCTCGCCCATGCCGCCATCGCGCCCTGGCGCGCGGCGGCGCAGCTCGGCCGGCAAGCGCTGGGCGCGCCGCTCAACCCCCTGGCGACCAGCTTTCCCGCCCGCGCCGGGGCCGCGGCGCTGGAGGTCTTCGTCACCGTCACCGCGCGCCGCGGCAAGCCGGACTTCGGCATCGAGGCGATCCGGGTCGAGGGCATGGCCGAGGGCGAGACGGCCCCCGTGATCCGGCGCATCGTCGCCTCGACCCCGTTCTGCGACCTGGTGCATTTCCACCGCGACCACCCGCACGCCGAGGCGCGCCGCGACCCGGCCCTGCTGATCGTGCCCCCGCTCTCCGGTCACTTCGCCACGCTGCTGCGCGGGACGGTCGAGGCGCTGCTGCCTGCCCACGACATCTATATCGCCGACTGGCGCGATGCGCGCGACACGCCGCTCTCGGCCGGGCGCTTCGATCTCGACGACGCCACCGAGACGGTGGCCGCCTTCTGCCGCCTGATCGCCCAGACCCCCGACGGCGACCCGGTGGGCGAGCGTCCTTCGGTGCTCGCCGTCAGCCAGGCCGGGGTTCCGGCGCTGGTCGCCGCCGCGATGATGGCCGAGGACGGGGACCCGGCCCGCCCCGCGGCGCTGGTGCTGATCGGCGCTCCGATCGACGTGGCGCGCAACCCCAAGGCGGCCGCGCAGCTCGTCGCCCTGCAGCCCGCCGACTGGGTCCGGCGGCACGCGATCACCACCGTCCCCCGACCCCATCCGGGCGCGATGCGGCGGGTCTATCCGGGGTTCCTGCAGCTCTCCGGCCTGCTGCAGATGAGCCTCGACCGGCATATGGACGCGCATCTGGACCAATTCCGTCGGCTGATCCGCGGGGACGGCGACGGCGACGACGCGCATCGCCGGTTCTACGACGCGTTCCTTTCGGTGATGGACCTGACCGAGGAATTCGTCCTCCAGACCGTCGACCGGGTGTTCCGCCGCCGGCTGCTGGCCACCGGCGCCTACCGGCATCGCGACCAGCGCCCGGTGCGGCCCGAGGCGATCCGCGACATCGCGCTGATGACGGTGGAGGGGGGGCGCGACGATGTCGCCGGCCTCGGTCAGACCGAGGCGGCGCAGGACCTCTGCTCCGCCCTGCCCGCCGGGTTGCGCGCGCATCTGGTGGCCGAGGACGTCGGGCATTTCGGGCTGTTCAACGGGGCCCGCTGGCGGACCCGGATCGCGCCTCAGGTGCAGGCCTTCCTCCACGCGCAGCGGGGCCGCGCGCCGGGCGACGGGACGTCCGCGCCATGATCCGCCCGCCCCGCAGGCCCGAGGAGGGCGCGGCGTCGCCCTCCGGTCGGGATCTGCCGGCCGGCGCGGGCAGGCTCGGACCGCTCATCGCGGGACTGGCGCGCGCGGCGGCGGGCGAAAAGCCGGCGGGCGGGATCGATGCGATCTTCCTCGATCCGCCAGGGGTGCGCGTCGCGCTGCGCCGCTCGGCCCGCGCCAGGCGCTTCACGCTGACCGTCAGCCGGGTCGACGGCGCCCCGCAGCTGACCCTGCCCCAGCGCGCCTCGCTGGCCGAGGCGCGCGGCTTCCTGACCCGTCAGGCCGGCTGGCTCGCCGCCGCCATGGCGCGGATCCCGCCCGAGCGGGTGGTGGCCGCGGGCCGCGCGCTGCCGTTCCGCGGCGGCTCGGTGGTGCTGACCCTGCGCGCGCCCGGGCCGCGCCGGGCCCCGAGCCTCGAGGACGGGCGGCTGATGGTCTCCGGGACCGAGGCGGAGGCCCCGACGCGGGCGATGAGCTTCGTGAAGGAGGCGGCGCGCGCCGCCCTGGTCCCCGCCGCGCGCGGCTACGCCGCCCGGCTGGGGCGCGAGGCCGGGCCGATCACGCTGCGCGACACGCGGTCCCGCTGGGGGTCCTGCGCCTCGTCGGGGGCGCTGTCGTTCTCGTGGCGGCTGGCGATGGCCCCGCCGGACGTGCTGGACTACGTCGCCGCCCATGAGGCGGCGCATCTGGTCGAGATGAACCACGGCCCGGATTTCTGGGCGTTGGTGCACGAGCTGCGCCCCGACTGGCGGGACTGCCGCGACTGGCTGCGCCAGCACGGGCCGGAGCTGCACCGGGTGCGGTTCGAGACGCCGCCCGAGCGCTGATCCGCCCCCGGAGGCGCCGGCCCCTGCGCGCCGGTCCCGGCGGACGCGCTCAGAACGTGGTGATGGCTACCACGCAGACCACGACCAGATAGGCGGCCAGCGCGGTGACCGAGAAATAGCGCGCGCCGTTGAGCATCTCGCGCCAGTAGAACCCGCGCAGCAGGCCGAAGATCAGCGGCGTGCCGAACACATAGCCCCAGATCAGGAACTGCAGCGCGCCCAGCGGCCGCTGGCCGGTCCTGGGCGCGACGCCGGGCAGGTTGAGGTCCGACAGACGCTGGGTGTCGACGCTGTGCAGGGTCAGGTCGCCGCTGCTCGCCGCGCCCTTGAGGAGCGCCAGCACGAAGCCGAGGCCCAGGAGGAACATCAGCGCCACCATCATATGCGGCAGCGACATCACCTTCTTCTGGTATTTGCTCTTGCGACGACGGTTGCGCCGCTTGTCCCGCGTGCTCGGCCGCGGCGCGATGCGCGCGACCTGACGGCCGCGGCCCGTTCCGCCGGTTCTGCCCGAAGGCGAGTCGGTGCTGTCGTCGGTCACATCCGGCTCCCCGCACAGCTGCACAGTAGATCGCGGCGCACGCGCATACGCATTCCCCCGGTTCTCGACGCCGCGAAGCGGTCCCCCCGGACCCGGCGTCTTCCTGGACGCGGCTCAACGCTTGTTGAGCTCGCTCCTGTCCTGCGGCGCGGTCGCCGCCGATCCGCCGCCCCCCGACCCGCCGCCCCCGAAAAGACGCGAGACCCCGGCAAGGACGCTCTCGACCGCGGCCTGTATCGCGTTGGGCGCCTCGACCGCGCGCGAGGCGATGACGTCGGTCCCGGCCCCGCTTGCCTCGGGGGCGACTTCGGTGTCAAGGGGCCGAATCGGAAGGTCCGCGTGCAGGTCGGCCATGACCTCGCGCCAGATATCCGCCGGCAGCCCGCCCCCCGTCACGCCCGAGAGCGGGGTGTTGTCATCATAGCCCATCCACACGCCGGTCACGTAGTCGGCGGTGAAGCCGATGAACCAGGCGTCGCGGGCGGCGGTGGTGGTGCCGGTCTTGCCGGCCGCCGGCCGCTCGCCCAGCGAGGCCCGCCGCCCTGTGCCGTTGCGGATCACCTCCACCATCATGCCGGTCAGGCGCCGGGCGGTGCGTTCCGACATCGCGGTCAGGCCGGGCCCGCCGGAATGGGTCATCAGCGGCGCCGTGTCGCCGCGCAGGGTCACCTTCTCGATCCCGTAGGGCTCGGCGCGCCTGCCGTGATCGGCGATGGTCGCGTAGACGCCGGTCATGTCGAGCAGCGTCGCCTCCGACGAGCCCAGCGCGATCGCCGGCCCCGGCGCGAGCGGCGAGGTCACGCCCATCGCCTCCGCCATCGCCCGCACTCTGGGCAGCTCCGTCTCCACCGCCAGCCGCACCGCGATGGTGTTGACCGAATGGGCCAGCGCCTCGGTCAGGGTGATTTCGCCGAAATGCTCGTCCGCGTAGTTGGTGGGGGTCCAGCCCTTGATCGTGATCGGCGCGTCGCGCATCAGCTCGGAAGGGGAGCGCCCCGCTTCCAGCGCGGCGGCGTAGACGATGGGCTTGAACGCGGACCCGGTCTGGCGCAGCGCCTGCGTCGCGCGGTTGAACTGCCCGCCCGACCCGGTGACCGCCCGCCCGCCGACCACGGCGCGCACCGCCCCGTCGGGCGACATCACCACCACGGCCGCCTGCGCGTCGGAGCCTTCGCGCACCTTCTCGTCGAAGACGCGCGCCAGCGCCGCCTCCGCCACCCGCTGCACGCGGCGGTCGAAGGTGGTGTTGATCGTCACGTCCTCGGTGGTGTCGCGGGTCAGCCAGCCGGGGCCCGAGGTCATCAGCCAGTCGGCGAAACCGCCGCCGGCCTTGTCCTCGGCCGCCTTGGACAGCGCGGCGGGGTGGGCGCGGGCCTGGGCGGCCTGCTCGGCGGTCAGATAGCCCTGATCCTCCATCAGCCCGACGATCAGCGTCGCCCGCGCCCGCGACTGCTGAAGGTCCGAGGTCGGCGCGTAGCGCGACGGCGCCTTGAGCAGTCCGGCCAGCATGGCGGATTCGGCGACGTTCACCTCCCGCGCCGACTTGCCGAAATAGCGCTGGGCGGCGGCCTCGAACCCGTAGGCGCCGGCGCCCAGATAGACCCGGTTGAGATAGACCGAAAGGATCTCGTCCTTGGAATATTTCAGCTCCATGGCCATCGCCATGGGGAGTTCCTTCAGCTTGCGCTCCATCGAGCGTTCGTTGGTCAGGAACACGTTCTTCGCGGTCTGCTGGGTGAGGGTCGAGCCGCCCTGCACCAGCCCTCCGGCGGCGATGTTGGCGGCCATGGCGCGGGCGAGGCCGATGGGGTCGACGCCCCAGTGCTGGAAGAATCGGCGGTCCTCGGTGGCGACGACGGCGTGGATGAGATGGGGCGACATCTCCGAGGCGCGCAACGCGCCGCCGAACTGGTCGCCGCGCCAGGCGAAGATCTGGCCGTCGCGGTCGACCAGCGTGACCGAGCCGCGGTCGCGGACGTCGAGCAGCTCGGAGGCCGGCGGCAGGGTCTGGTGGAACCAGGCGACCGAGGCGCCGAGCACCAGCAGGATGCCGAGCGCCAGGCGCGAGCCGACCAGCCAGGTCCAGCGGGCGACGAAGAGGATGGCGGCGCGCGCGGCGCGGTCGATCCAGCCGCCGCGGCGCCCGCCGCTCCCGGACCCGCCGTTCCCCGACCCGCCGGCCCGCGTCTGGGGCTTGCGCGCGGAGGATTTCGCGC
Organism: Albimonas sp.; assembly: GCF_055129145.1. Lineage (NCBI taxonomy): Bacteria > Pseudomonadati > Pseudomonadota > Alphaproteobacteria > Rhodobacterales > Paracoccaceae > Albimonas > Albimonas sp. Next base: position 21,343 of record NZ_JBSRTQ010000057.1, read on the forward strand.
CGGTCTTGTCCGCGGCCGGCCGCGCCGGCACGGGTTTGCGCCCGCGGCCTGCGGCGGCGGCCTGATCGCGACGGGTCGCGGGCGGCTCTCGCCGACCCGTGTCATTGGTTTTTCGCGCCACGCCCCCGGTCTCTTCTGTCTCGTGTTGGATCCGCCTGCTCGTGCGGCCCGCCGCTTGGTGCGGATTGCGACGCATCAAGACTAGCCCAATGGGGCGAGGATGTGGAGAGCGGCGGGCGTGGCGGCGGCGATGCCGCAAGCCGCCCGGCGACTGTCGCGCCGGCGCCACGGCGCCCATGCGGCGGCGCCCGGGGCGCGGCGGGGTTGCGGTTCGGCGCGACGGTCCGGCGCGAAGATCGCCGGATTCAGTTCATGCGAATTAATCGCGCAGGGGTATTGCCGTTTTTTTGGGCGCCGGGGCCACGCGCCTGCGCCGGACCGGGTCCAGGCGCGCCCTCCGCCCGCCTTCGCGCCCCGCGCCGCCGCGCCGCCGCGCCTCGCCGATGCGCAGCGCCTTGCCGCTCCGTTCGCTCACGCGGCCGTGACGGGGCGCGACCCGCCGACGCGGCGGACACCCGAACGCCCCCCCGGCACCGCCCCGACGCGAAGTTGGCACGCCCCTTGAATAACATGGGTCGATGCAACCGCACATAATCTCGAACGGGGACGCAGGATGAAGCTGATCATCGCCGTCATCAAACCCTTCAAGCTCGAAGAGGTCCGCGAAGCGCTGACCTCCGCGGGCGTGCAGGGTCTCATGGTCTCGGAGGTCAAGGGCTACGGACGTCAGTCCGGCCATACCGAGATCTATCGCGGCGCGGAATACGTCGTGAATTTCGTGCCCAAGATCAAACTGGAGATCGTCGTGCCCGACGCGGCCGTCGACAAGACCGTGGAGACCATCGCCTCCACCGCCAAGACCGGCAAGATCGGCGACGGCAAGATCTTCGTGCTGGACGTCGAGCAGGCGCTGCGCGTGCGCACCGGCGAGACCGGCGAAGACGCGCTCTGAGCCCGCCCAACGCATAAGAGGGATCGAACGACAATGAACCGCATCTTTCTGAAATCCGCGGGACTGGCGCTCGGCGCCGCCGCGCTGCTGGCGCTGCCTGCGCTGGCGCAGGACGCGACCGCGCCCGATCCGGGCGCCGTGCCCGAGCAGTCGGTCTTCATCTTCAACACGCTGCTGTTCCTGATCGCCGGCTTCCTGGTCATGTTCATGGCCGCGGGCTTCGCGATGCTCGAGGCCGGCCTGGTGCGTTCCAAGAACGTCACCATGCAGCTGACCAAGAACGTGGCGCTCTTCGCCATCGCCGGCGTGATGTACTACCTGATCGGCTACAACCTGATGTACCCGCTCGGCAACTGGTCGATCGGGACCGATGACACCGGCGGCTATCTCGGCGCCTTCGGCGTCGCGGTCATGGAAGCCGTGGGCATCGCGCCCGACGCGGCCGACGATCTGAGCTACGCCTCCACCGGCTCGGACTTCTTCTTCCAGCTGATGTTCTGCGCCACCACCGCCTCGATCGTCTCGGGCACGCTGGCCGAGCGCATCAAGCTGTGGCCGTTCATGATCTTCACCATCATCCTGACCTCCCTGATCTACCCGATCGCCGGGTCGTGGAAGTGGGGCGGCGGCTTCCTGGACAGCCAGTACGGCTTCCTCGACTTCGCCGGCTCGACCATCGTGCACTCGGTCGGCGGCTGGGCCGCGCTCGCGGGCGCCCTGATCCTCGGGCCGCGCCTGGGCAAATACAAGGACGGCCGCGTCACGCCGTTCCCGGGCTCCAACCTGCCGCTGGCCACCATCGGCACCTTCATCCTGTGGCTCGGCTGGTTCGGGTTCAACGGCGGCTCCCAGCTGGCGCTGGGCTCGGTCGGCGATGCGGCCGACGTCTCGCGCATCTTCGTGAACACCAACACCGCGGCTTCGGGCGGCGCCATCGCGGCGATGATCCTGACCCAGGTGGTCTATGGCAAGATCGACCTGACCATGGTGCTCAACGGCGCCCTCGCGGGCCTCGTCTCGATCACCGCCGAGCCGCTGACCCCCACGCTCGGCATGGCCACCATCATCGGCGCCATCGGCGGCGTGATCGTGGTGTTCGCGGTGCCGTTGCTCGATCGCCTGAAGATCGACGACGTGGTCGGCGCCATCCCGGTGCACCTGTGCTGCGGCATCTGGGGCACGCTGGCGGTGGTTCTGACCAACTCGGACGCCACCATCGGCGGCCAGATCATCTCGATCGTCATCGTCGGCGTGTTCGTCTTCGCGTCCTCGCTGGTGCTCTGGATCCTCCTGAAGATGGTGATGGGCATCCGCGTGTCGGCGGAAGACGAGATCGCCGGTCTCGACAGCGCCGAGTTGGGCATGGAGGCCTATCCCGAGTTCGGCAAGGGCTCGCAGATCTCCTGAGCTTCAGGGGGCGCGCGGGGGAGACCTCCGCGCGCCCCCGCCCGTCGAGGCGCTTCGGCGCCGGCGGACCTGATCGACGGCGGATCCCCTGCGGGGGGCCGCCGGTCCTCCCCGGGGCGACGCCTGTCGTCCTCCCCTGAAGGCCCGGCCTCGCGCCGGGCCTCTTTTTTCGGCCGGATGGCCGGCGCGCTGGTCAGCGGCGCCATCCCGGTGCACCTGTGCTGCGGCATCTGGGGCACGCTGGCGGTGGTTCTGACCAACTCGGACGCCACCATC